>JAQSXO010000314.1 GCA_029256625.1 Cellulosimicrobium sp.
GCGGCTCCGTGGTGCGGGTAGACAACGGTCTCGCCTACTGTGAACGTCATCTGCAGATGTCCCCTTTCGCGGTGGTCCACCTTACCACGCGGAAGGGCGTAAATCCGAGCCCCTGCGCCCCTTGACAAGCACTCCGGAGCGACGTCTTCGCAGGTCAGCGCCCTGTGAGCGCGCCTCACGAACCTTGCAGTGAGGGCCACAGGGCCCCGCGGACCGCCGTCGGCCGCTCTCGACGGGCGCGCGGGCCCCGCGTGACACCGCTCACGCCGCCCTCCCGCGGAGCCGGTTCCGGCCGCCCGGCCTCCCCCGACGCACTAGGCTTGGCGCGGAACCCAGTCCCCCCTCTCGCAGCCCTGGAGTGCACCGTGACCCGCATCCCGACCCCCCGAGCAGCGACCCGAGCGGCGTCCCGAGCGACCGGCCGCGCGCGCTACTGGGCCGTCCCCCTCGTGGTCGCGAGCGTGGCCGTCGCCTCCGCCTGCTCCCCCATCGAGACGACCCGCCCTTACTCGCCGTCCGACGGCCTGCGCGTCAACCTCACCGACGACCTGCGCGGGCTCAACCTCCTCGTCGTGAGCGCGGCCGAGGGCGACGCCGGCGCGCTCGTCGGGGCGTTCGCGAACGACTCGACCGAGGACGTGGAGTTCGACGTGACGCCCGAGGGCGGCGACGCCGTGACCATCCCCGTCGCCGCGGGCGAGACCGTCTACCTCGGCGCCGAGGACGGGTTCGACGCACAGATCGGCCGCGTCGACGCCGAGCCCGGCGGCATGCTGCCCGTGACGGTCAGCGTCACCTCGGGCGAGGAGCAGAGCCTCTCCCTGCCCGTCCTGGACGGCACCCTCGAGGAGTACGCGCACCTCCTGCCGTGACGCCGCGGTCCGGGCCGGGGAACGGCTCGGAAATGCGCTCGGCCGTGTCACCGGTCGGCGCTAGCCTTCGCGTGCCGCCCCGACCGCCGTGGTCGGGCACCGTCCTCGAAGGAACCCAGGTGACCCCGTCCCGCACCATCCGCCGGCCGCTCCTCCTCGTCGTGAGCGCCGCCGCCCTCGCCCTGACCGCGTCGGGCTGCGGCGCGATCCTCGACGAGATCTCCGGCCCCTCCGAGGCCCAGCGCGACGAACCCGGTGGCGAGGTGACCGAGGCCTCGGACGCCGACGTCTTCTCGATCCAGGTGGGCGACTGCCTCGTGACCGCGAAGCTGCCCGACGGGGAGAACGTGGAGTCCGTGCCCGTCGTCCCGTGCTCCGAGCCGCACGACGCCGAGGTCTACGCCGAGACCGAGCTCCCCGAGGGCGACTACCCCGGGGACGAGGCGATCCAGGCGAGCGCCGAGGAGTTCTGCCTCGGGGAGTTCGAGGCGTTCGTGGGCCTCTCCTACGACGAGTCGGCCTACTACTACTGGCCGTTCACCCCCCGCGAGGACGGCTGGAACACCCTGGACGACCGCGTGATCCAGTGCGTCCTCGACACCGACGGCACCGACGTCACCGGGTCGCTCCAGGGCTCCGCGTCCTGACCTCGCGCCCGAGCACGACGGCGCCCCTCCCCGTGCGGGGAGGGGCGCCGTCGTCGGTTTCGCCGGCCGGCCAGGGCAGCCGGAGCCCAGGTCACCCGAAGCGGCCGGAGATGTAGTCCTCCGTGGCCTGCTGGCTCGGCGAGGAGAACATCGTCGCGGTGTCGTCCATCTCGATGAGGCGCCCGGGCTTGCCGGTGCCCGCGATGTTGAAGAACGCGGTGCGGTCGCTCACGCGCGCCGCCTGCTGCATGTTGTGCGTGACGATGACGATCGTGTACTCGTCCTTCAGCTCGGCGATGAGGTCCTCGATCGCGAGCGTCGAGATCGGGTCGAGCGCCGAGCAGGGCTCGTCCATGAGGAGCACCTGGGGCTTGACCGCGATGGCGCGCGCGATGCACAGGCGCTGCTGCTGACCGCCGGACAGGCCCGATCCCGGGCGGTCGAGGCGGTCCTTCACCTCGTTCCACAGGTTCGCCCCGCGCAGGGACGACTCGACGAGGTCCTCGGCGTCGGACTTCGAGATGCGCTTGTTGTTGAGCTTCACCCCGGCGAGGACGTTCTCCTTGATGGACATCGTCGGGAAGGGGTTCGGCCGCTGGAAGACCATGCCGACCTGACGACGGACGGCGACCGGGTCGACGTCGTCCCCGTAGAGGTCCACGCCCTCCATCGCGACCGTCCCCTCGACGCGCGCGCCGGGGATGACCTCGTGCATGCGGTTGAGGGTCCGCAGGAACGTCGACTTGCCGCAGCCGGACGGGCCGATGAAGGCCGTCACGGACTTGGGGTCGATCGTCATGCCGACGTCCTGCACGGCGAGGAAGTCGCCGTAGTAGATGTTGAGGTCCTTGACGTCGATGCGCTGTGCCATCGGAGCTGTCCTGTTCTAGCGGAGGGTCTTGGGGGCGAACCAGCGGGTGACGAGTCGCCCGACGAGGTTGAGCAGCATGACGATGAGGATCAGCGTCAGGGCGGCCGCCCAGGCCCGGTCGTAGTTGATGTCGGGGATGCACACGACGTCGGTGACGTTGCTGCAGGGCACCAGGCCCTGGCTGTACTGCCGGTACACGTACACGGGCAGCGTCATCATGCGGCCCTCGAAGAGGTTGCCGTTGATGGAGTCGACGACGCCGACGGTGATGAGGAGCGGCGCGGTCTCGCCGATGACGCGCGCCACGGCGAGCATGACGCCCGTCGTGATGCCCGCGATCGACGTGCGCAGCACGACCCGCACGACGGTGAGCCACTTGGGCACGCCGAGCGCGTAGGCCGCCTCGCGCAGCTCGTTGGGCACGAGGCGGAGCATCTCCTCGCACGAGCGGACGACGACGGGGATCATGAGGACGGACAGCGCGACCGAGCCGACGATGCCCATGCGCACCCCCGGCCCGAAGATCACCGCGAAGAGCGCGTACGCGAAGAGACCGGCGACGATCGACGGGATGCCCGTCATGACGTCGACGAAGAACGTCACCGCGCGCGCGAGCGGCCCGCGCCCGTACTCGACGAGGTAGATCGCGGCGAGCAGGCCGATCGGGACCGAGATCACCGCGGCGCCCAGCGTGATGAGCAGCGTGCCGAGGATCGCGTGGTAGATGCCGCCCGCGTCCATGCCGCCGAACACCCCGCGCATGGAGTGCGTGAGGAAGTAGACGTTGAACCGCTCCATGCCGTGCACGACGACGGTCCACGCGACGGACACGAGCGGAACCATCGCGAGGCCGAACGCGCTCCACATGAGGACCGTCATCGTGCGGTCCTTGCGACGGCGGCCGGCGTCCGCGCCGCGCAGGAGCGCGCGCACGGACGCGGTGCGCTCCGGGTCGGGGGCGGAGGCCCCGCGCGCAGGGCTGGTGCTGAGGGCGCTCATCAGTTGGCTCCCGAGAAGTCCTTGCGCCGCGCGACGATCGCGCGGGCGCCCATGTTGACGAGCAGGGTGATGACGAACAGCGCGAGACCCGTCGCGATGAGGGTGCTCACCCCGAGCGGGTTGGCCTCGGGGAAGTCGGCCGCGATGTTCGCGGCGATCGTCTGCTGCTGCCCGGCCTGCAGGATCTTGAACGAGTAGAGGAGTCCCGGCGACAGGATCATCAGCACGGCCATCGTCTCGCCGAGCGCGCGACCGAGGCCGAGCATCGCGGCCGAGATGACGCCCGACCGGCCGAACGGGATGACCGCGGTGCGGATCATCTCCCAGCGCGTCGCGCCGAGCGCGAGCGCCGCCTCCTCGTGGAGCTTCGGCGTCTGGAGGAACACCTCGCGGCTCACGGCGGTGATGATCGGCAGGATCATCACGGCGAGCACGAGCGCGACGGTGAGCAGGACGCGGCCGGTCGGCGAGGCCGGGCCGGCGAAGAGCGGGAACCACCCGAGCGTGTCGGCGAGCCACGACCACACCGGGACGACGATCGGCGGGAGCACGAGCGAGCCCCACAGGCCGTAGACGACGCTGGGGATCGCCGCGAGGAGGTCGACGACGTACCCGAGGGTCGACGCGAGCCGGCGCGGCGCGTAGTGCGAGATGAAGAGCGCGATGCCCATCGCGACGGGCGTCGCGAGCAGGAGCGAGAGCGCGGCCGCGAGGAGCGTGCCGAAGACCAGCGGACCCACGAACGACAGGAGCGACGCCCCCTCGGGGAACCAGGACACCTCCTCGCCGAGGACGTCCCCGCCCGCGGTGAGCGCGGGCCACGCGCGGAGCACGAGGAAGATCGCGACCGCGGCGAGGACGGCGAGGATGAGCCCTCCGGCGCCTGTCGCGGTCCACCGGAACGCGCGGTTGACGCCGCGGTCGGTGTTCCGCGCTCGACGGCGGGGGGCGCCCGGGCGCGACGCGCCGGACGGGCCGCCCGGCGCGGGGCCCGGCGTCGTGGGTGGGGCTGTGGTGGTCACTCGTGCTCCCGGTGCATGCGGTCCTGCTGCGTGAGGTCTGGGTCGCGGACGATCTCGCGGATCAGGGGCGGCGGGGGCCCGATTCCCCCCCCCCCCC
>JAQSXO010000315.1 GCA_029256625.1 Cellulosimicrobium sp.
TTCGTCGACGCGGGCGGGACCCTCGTCGACACGGCCGCCTCGTACGCCGACGGGGACGCCGAGTCGCTCCTGGGCTCGCTGCTCGGGGCGAAGGTCGACCGGCGCGACGTGCTCTTGTGCACCAAGGCCGGCGTGCGGCACACCGCGCACGGACCCGTTCTCGACGCGTCCCGCGGTGCGCTCCTCGACTCTCTGGACGACTCGCTGTCGCGGCTGGGCACCGACCACGTCGACCTGTTCCTCGTGCACGCGCCCGACCCGCGCACCCCGTTCACCGAGACGTTGTCCGCGCTGCGCCACGCCGTGACGTCCGGGCGCGCGCGGTACGTCGGCCTGTCCAACCACCCCGCGTGGGCGACGGCCCGTGCGGCGACGCTGCTCGGCGGCGCCGACGACGTGGGCCTCGCCGCGGTCGAGCTCGAGTACTCGCTGCTCCAGCGCGGCGCGGAGCGCGAGGTCGTGCCGGCGGCCGAGTCGCTGGGCCTCGGCCTGCTCGCCTGGTCGCCGCTCGGCCGGGGCGTGCTCACGGGCAAGTACCGCCGCTCGCTCCCCGCGGACTCGCGCGGCGCCTCCCCGCACCTGTCGGCGTTCGTCGAGCCGTACCTGGACCAGTCCTCGTCCGGGATCGTGGAGGCCGTGGTCACGGCGGCCGAGGGTCTGGGACGCGCCCCGCTCGACGTGGCGCTGTCGTGGCTCCTGGGGCGCCCGACCGTCGCGAGCGCGATCGTCGGCGCACGGACCCCGGCCCAGCTGCGCACGTCGCTCGCCGCGACCGACCTCGAGCTCCCCGACGCGGTCCGGGCGGCGCTCGACGACGTGAGCGACCTGGAGGTCGGCTACCCCGAGCGGTGGTGACGTCGCCGCGCGTCAGCGTGCGCCGTCGGTCTCCAGCTCGCCGGAGAGGACGTCGTCGTCGAGCGTGTCGTCGAGGTCGTCGATCTCGTCCTCCTCCTCGTCGTCGTCCTCGTCGTCCTCGTCGTCGTCCTCCTCCGCGAGGTAGAACGGCGTCGCCTCCCCGTGGACCTGACCGAGCGCCTCGTCGTAGACCTCGAAGGCGTCCGCGAGCACGTAGTAGGCGTCGTCGACGGCCGGGTCGTCCTCCCCGCGACGTGCGGCGACGGCGTTGTAGTGGGCCTCGAGCGCGGCGATGAACCGGTCGAGCGCGGCACGCGGGTCAGCGGTCATACCCTGACGGTAGCGCCGAGAGGGGCACAATGGCACTCGTTAGCCGGGCAGGTTCTCCCGTCCGGCCGACGACCGAGACAGGCGAGAGAGGACGGTGGCACGTGGAGGAGAGGCCGACGTCACGTCGGCGGTCCGGATGGGCCGCGCACGGCGGGCAGTACGAGTACCGCGTCCTGACGATCGACCGCTCCACGAGCCGGTCGGACGCGAGCAGGCTGCTCACGGACGAGGCCGAGTACGGGCGCTGGGAGCTCGCCCGCACGCGGCTCTACGTCGGGGGCGAGCGCCGCGTCTGGCTGCGCCGCAAGATCATCCGGGTCAGCTCGACCCTGTGAGCGCCCGCGCGGTCCCGACCCCGTGATCCCGTTCCCGTGAGCAGGTCCGCGCACGGCCGCGAGGTGGGCTCCGGGGGCACGCCGTCGGCGGGCGTCTTCACGAAGTCGCGCGCCGGCGCGCCCCCGGGGTTCTTCGACTGCGAGGCCGCAGGTCTCGCCTGGCTCCGTGTCGCGGACGGGCCCCGCGTCGCCCGGGTCCTCGACGTGAGCCCCACGCGCCTCGACCTCGAACGCGTCTCGCCCGCCGCGCCGACGCGCGAGGCGGCGCACGCGTTCGGCCGGGCGCTCGCCGTCGTGCACGACGCCGGCGCCCCGGCGTGGGGCGCGCCGCCGCCCGGGTGGACGGGCGACGCGTTCTTCGGGCCGCTCGACGACCCGCTGCCGATGCCCACCGGCGCCTGGCAGGACTGGCCGGGCTTCTACGCCGAGGCGCGGCTGGCCCCGGTCGCGCGCCAGGGCCTCGACCGCGGCGCCCTCGACGCCGACGACGCGCGCCTCCTCGAACGGCTGGGCGAACGCCTCGCGGACCTCGCCCGCCCCGCGCTCGACGACTCCCCCGCGCGCGTGCACGGCGACCTGTGGTCGGGCAACGTGCTCTGGGCCCGGCGCGAGCCCGGCCCGGACGGCGCGCGGGACGCCGTCGAGGCGGTCCTCATCGATCCCGCCGCGCACGGCGGGCACCGCGAGGCCGACCTGGCGATGCTCGCGCTGTTCGGCGCGCCCTTCCTCGACGAGATCGTCGCGGGGTACGACGCCGCGCACCCGCTCGCGCGCGGGTGGCGTCACCGCGTCGCCCTGCACCAGGTGTACCCGGTCGCCGTGCACGCGGTGCTCTTCGGCGGCGGCTACCGCGCGCAGCTCCGCTCGGCGGTCCGCGCGCTGCTCGGCGACGCCTGAGCGGTCTGCCGGGCGGCGTCAGCAGGTGCGCAGCAGGCGGTCCAGCACGCGCACGCCGAACCGCAGGGAGTCGACCGGCACGCGCTCGTCGACCCCGTGGAACATGCCCGAGAAGTCGAGGTCCGCCGGCAGGCGCAGCGGCGCGAACCCGTAGCCCGTGATGCCCAGGCGGGCGAGCGACTTGTTGTCCGTGCCGCCCGACAGGGTGTACGGCAGCACGGTCGCCTCGGGGTCCTCCGCGAGCAGCGAGTCGACCATCGCGTCCACCAGGTCGCCCTCGAACGGCACCTCGAGCGCGATGTCCCGGTGGATCTCCTCGACCCGCACGTGCTCGCCCGCGAGCGAGCGCAGCGTCGCGAAGCCCTCCTCCTCGTGCCCGGGCAGCAGGCGCGCGTCGATCGCCGCCTCCGCCCGGCCGGGGATGACGTTCGCCTTGTACCCGGCGGAGAGCTGCGTCGGGTTGGACGTGTGGCGCACGGTCGCCCCGACGAACCGCGACGCCGGGCCGAGCGCGGCGACGAGCGCCGCGACCGACGACGGGTCCTCGGGGTCGTACCGGAGCCCGGTGAGGTCCGCGACGCCCCGGAGCAGCTTGTCGACCGTCGGCGTGAGCGTGTGGGGCCAGTGATGGGTGCCGATGCGCGCGACCGCCTCCGCGAGCCGCGTCACCGCGTTGTCGTCGTTCACCTGCGACCCGTGGCCCGCGCGGCCCTCCGCGACGAGGCGCAGCCAGGCGATGCCCTTCTCGGCCGTCTGGAGCAGGTACGCGCGCCGCCCGCCGACCTCGACCGAGAAGCCGCCGACCTCGCTGATCGCCTCGGTCGCGCCCTCGAACAGCTCGGGCCGGTGGTCGACGGCGTAGCGCGCCCCGTACACGCCGCCCGCCTCCTCGTCGGCGAAGAACGCGACGACGACGTCGCGCGCGGGCTTGCGCCCCTCGCGCGCCATCTGGCGCACGACCGCGAGGATCATCGCGTCCATGTCCTTCATGTCGACGGCGCCGCGGCCCCACAGCAGGCCGTCGATCTCCTCGCCCGCGAACGGGTCCACCGACCAGTCCGCCGCCTGCGCCGGCACGACGTCGAGGTGCCCGTGCAGCACGAGCGCCGGCCGCGTCGGGTCCGCGCCCTCGAGGCGCACGACGACGCTCGCCCGCCCGGGCTCGGACTCGAACAGCTCCGGCTCGAGCCCGACCTCGTGCAGCAGCCCCATGACGTACTCCGCCGCGCGCCGCTCCCCCGGCCCGGTCCCGTCGCCGAAGTTCGACGTGTCGATCCGCAGCAGCTCCCGGCAGATCCGCACCACCTCGTCCTCCGCGCGCGGCACGGCGCCGGAGGGGACGTCGACGGTCGCCGGGGTGCGGGCGCTGGCCAGGGAGTCCGGGTGCGGAGCGGTCATGGCCACACGCTACCCGCCGCCGTCGACCCGACCGACCGCCCCGGCCGCCCGCTCACATCCCGGACATCACCGAGCGAGAACCCCGGTGGGCCGAGGTAGAGCCGTGGTCACGCGAGGTAGAACCGTGGTCACGCGAGGTAGAGCCCTGGTCATGCGAGGTAGAACCGTGGTCCACCGAGGTAGAACGCTGCCCGGTCGGGGTAGAACCGTGGTCGTGCCCGACGGCGGCCGGTCGCCCGTCGCGGTCGGGCCACCGTTGCGGCTGGGTCACCATCCGAGGTGGTCGGACACGCCGAGGGCAGTCGGGTCGCCCCCGGGCTGGCCCCGAGCGGCGAGTGGCCCCGGGTCGACGAGTCGACCGCCGGACCCCGACCGGTCGACCAGCGGGTCGGGGCGGATCGGGCAGGCACCCAGACGCACGGGACGCACCAAGATCACCTGTTCGCCGCCAGGGCACGGCACCAAGGTGCAGCCGTGAGCGCCGCCGGTGCGACGCGAGAGAAGTGGGCCGCGAAGCGTGAGTCGCGAGACCGAAGGCCCCGCGGGCAGCCACCCGAGGCGAGCACAGACCGAGGCGAGACGACGCCGAGGTGGGTGGTGGTGCCGCGTCGTGGCGGGCCTGGGGGGAGCCCCGAGGGACGAGCGGCGGCTGGTAGACGCGGCCCCACCCCCCCCCCC
>JAQSXO010000316.1 GCA_029256625.1 Cellulosimicrobium sp.
CGGCAACCACGACAGCGTCGAGACGTCGGCGCAGGAGCGCGCGAACGGCCAGACCGTGCTGGACGGGAAGGTCGTCGAGGTCGAGGGCCTCCGCATCCTCGGCGACCGCGACCCGCTCGAGACGCGCCTCGGCCTCGGCAGCCAGCCGCCGCGCGAGGAGACCCCCGAGGAGTACGCGGCCCGGCTCACCGAGGTCGCGTGCGCCGAGCAGGAGGACGGCGACGGGATCGACCTCCTCCTCATCCACACGCCCCGCATGGGGAACGAGGCGCTCGACTCCGGCTGCGTCCCGAACCAGATCTCCGGGCACATGCACACCCGTTCCGGGCCGGAACGGACGGGCGGCGGCGTCCGGTACGTGAGCGGCAGCACCGCGGGGGCGGTCAAGGACCAGCTCCGCATCGGTCCGCTCAAGGGCACCGCGGAGATGACGGTGCTGCGCTTCGACCCCGAGCGGCGCCGCATCGTGGACTGGCAGCTCGTGCAGATCGGGACCGACGAGTCGGCGAAGGTCTGGCCGCGCATCGCCTGGCCGACGCCGTCGGGCGTGCCGGTGGTCGAGGAGCCCGCGGACGACGAGGGCGTCGAGGGCGGGGAGGTCCCCGCGGACGAGCCGACCGACGACGCGCCCGCCACCGAGGGTTGAGCCGGTGCGCGTCGGTCCTCGCCGCGCGCTGCCGGACACGGCAGGATGTGCCGTATGAGCAGGTCCACGCGCTGGATCGTCGTGTCGGTGGTCCTCGCGCTCGTCGTGGTGCTCCTCGCGCCGTTCGTGTACTCGGAGGTGCGCGAGGGCAGGACGCCGCCGCCGCTGGGCCTGCAGTCGCCGGGGGAGGAGACGGCGTCCGCAGCGCCCGCCGAGCCGGGGCCGTTCGACGTCGACGGCGCGTGGGTCGTCGGACCAGGGTCGGAGGGGGGCTTCCGTGCCGACGTCCTCGACGTGCCGGCCGACGAGGCCGTGCTCCTCGGCGTGACCCCCGACGTCACGGGCGAGCTCTCCGTGCGGTCGGGCGAGCTGAGGACCGCGACGGTCACGGTCGCGACGACGACGCTCCGGACCGGGTCCTCGGAGGCCGACCGCCAGCTCCAGCAGGCCCTCGAGACCGACCTGTACCCGACCACGCTCTTCTCGCTCACCTCGCCCCTCGACGTGCGCGAGCTGGGGACCACGACGGACCCCGTCCGGCTCGAGGCGTCGGGCGCGCTGACGATCCGCGACGAGACCGAGGCGGTGACGGTCGCGCTCGAGGCGCAGCGGTCCGGGGACGGGATCCTCGCGACCGGCGCGATCGGCGTCCGGTTCTCCGACTACGGCATCGCCGTGCCGCCGGGCGCGCCGGTCCAGGTGCGCGACGAGGGCACCGTCGAGGTGCGGCTCGAGCTCGTCCGACCCGCGACACCCTGAGGCCCGCGGACGGGCCCGTGACCTAGGGTGGTCGGGTGGACCACCCGACCGACCTGACGCCCGTCGCCCAGGACTACCTCAAGGTCGTCTGGGCCGCCCAGGAGTGGTCGGACGAGAAGGTGACGACCAAGCTCCTCGCCGAGCGCATCGGCGTCGGTGCCTCCACCGTCTCCGAGACCGTGCGACGGCTCAGCGCGCAGGGGCTCCTGGAGCACGCGCCGTACGGCGCGATCACGCGCACCGAGCGCGGTCGCAGCCTCGCGCTCGCGATGGTGCGACGCCACCGGCTCCTCGAGACCTACCTCGTGTCCGAGCTCGGGTACGGCTGGGACGAGGTGCACGACGAGGCGGAGGTGCTCGAGCACGCCGTCTCCGACCTGCTCGTGGAGCGGATCGACGCGCGCCTCGGGCACCCGACGCGCGACCCGCACGGGGACCCGATCCCCGGCGCGGACGGGACCGTCGTCCGCCCGCCCGCAGTCCCGCTCGCGGATCTCGTCGTAGGGGACCGGGGGACCGTCGTGCGGATCTCGGACGCCGACCCGGACGTCCTGCGCTACCTCGCCGAGATCGGGGTCGGCCTGGACACGGGGGTCGAGGTGCGCGAGCGCCGCGAGTACGCGGGCATCCTCTCGGTCGTGTGGTCGCCGCCGCTCGTCGGCCCGGGCGCGACCGCGGGTGGCGCCTCGGCGAGCGGGGGCGAGCCGGTGGGCCCGACGCCGCCCGCGCAGCTCGGGCTGCGTGCCGCGGACCACGTGTGGGTCGTGCGCGCGGAGCCCGTCCCCGCCTAGACTGGCCACCTGCCCCTGTTCTCGTCGCCGACGTCGCCGACACGCCTCGAATCGATTCGATCCGCTTGTGGTCCGAGGTTCTCACCGCCGCCCTGCCCCGCCCGACGCCCGACGCCCGAGGACACGATGACCGACAGCACCACGCCCGCGCCCCCGGCGGACGCGACCGCCCCGAGCGCGGGACGCCTCCGCGGGGCCGGCCCCGCGCTCCTCGCCCTCGCGATGGGGGGCTTCACGATCGGCACGACCGAGTTCGCGACGATGGGCCTGCTGTCCGACATCGCGACCGACCTCGACGTCTCCATCCCGACGGCCGGTCACGCCATCACGGCCTACGCCGTCGGCGTCGTCGTCGGGGCTCCGCTGCTCACCGTCGCCGCGGCGCGCCTGCCGCGCAAGACCCTGCTCCTCGCCCTCATGGCGTTCTACACGCTCGGGAACCTGTTCTCCGCGACGGCCGGGAGCATCGAGACGCTCGTCGCCGGGCGGTTCCTCGCGGGGCTGCCGCACGGCGCGTTCTTCGGCGTCGGGGCGGCGGTCGGCGCGGCCGTCGCCGGCCCCGGGCGCCGGGGCCGCGCGGTCGCGACGATGATGGCCGGCCTGACGATCGCGAACGTCGTCGGCGTGCCGCTCTCGACGTTCGCCGGGCAGCAGCTCGGCTGGCGCGCCGCGTTCGTCGTGGTGGGCGCGCTCGGGCTCGTCACGCTCGCCGCGCTGTGGCGGCTCGTCCCGGCGGGCGCCGGGAACGAGGACTCGAGCGTGCGCCGCGAGCTCGGCGCCCTGCGCAACGGGCCGCTCTGGCTCGGGTTCGTGGGTGCGGCCGTCGGGTTCGGGGGGATGTTCGCCGTCTACTCCTACGTCGAGCCGACGATCACGCGGGTCACCGGGCTCGCCTCCGCGGCCGTGCCGCTCGTGCTCGCGATCTTCGGCGTGGGCATGACCGTCGGCACGGTCCTCGGCGGGCGCCTCGCCGACCGCTCGGTGATGCGCACCGTGTACCTCGGGTTCGTCTCGACCGGCGTGACGCTCGCGCTGTTCGCCCTCACCGGCGAGCACCCCGTCCCGGCCGTGCTGTCGCTCTTCCTGCTCGGCGTGACGTCGCAGGTCCTCGGCCTCTCGCTCCAGACCCGCCTCATGGACCTGTCGCCCGCCGCGCCCTCGCTCGGCGCGGCGCTGTGCCACTCCGCGCTCAACGTCGGCAACGCCAACGGAGCGTTCCTCGGCGGCCTCGTCATCGCCGCCGGCTGGGGCTACCTCGCCCCCGCCTGGACCGGCGTCGTCCTCACTGTCGCCGGCCTCGGGATCATCCTCCTCGTCGGCCGCCGCCCCGCCGGCGTCGTCGTCGCCACCGTGTCCGACGACGCACGGCCCGACGTCGTCCGCTCCTCTACCGAAGCCCCCGCCCTGCCGAGGTAGAACCCTGGTCACGCGAGGGAGAACCCGGGTCGGCCGAGGTAGAACCGTGGTCATGCCCGACGGCGGTCCGGACGCCTGCAGTGGCCGGTCGGCTCGAAGGTCCGCCTGCTGACCGAGAGCGTGCCACGACCGACCACCACCCACCCCGACCACCCAGGGCGACCACACGCCGTCGAGCACAGAAACCACGGTTCTACCTCGCGCGACCACGGCTCTACCTCGGCTGACGAGTGGCGCGGCTTCGGGGTGCTCCCAGCCGGGACCCAGCGACGCGCGGTAGGTTGTGCCCTGCGCGCACCGCCGTGCGCGCCGTCACGTCCGGCGCGAGCCGGTGACCCACGAGGAGCGTCCCCGTGAGCAAGAGCGCCACCGCCGGTGCGAGCGTGTCCGCCGACCACGACGACGAGCTGCTGGCGTCGTCGGGTCCCCGCCCGATCAGCGCGCGCACGATGGGCTGGCTGCTGGTCGTGCTGGGAGCGATCGGTCTCGTCGGCTCGGCGGCGCTGGCGATCGAGAAGTTCCTCAAGCTCGCGGACCCGAACCACGTGCCGTCGTGCAGCCTCAACGCGCTGCTCGACTGCGGCGACGCGATGGACTCCTGGCAGGGCGCGCTCCTCGGGTTCCCGAACCCCCTGCTGGGCATCGCGGCGTTCCCGGTCGTCATCACCACGGGCGTCGTGCTGCTCGCGGGTGCGCGGCTCCCGCGCTGGTACTGGCTCTCGCTCCTGGGCGGGACGACGCTCGGGATGGGCCTGATCGTCTTCCTCATCTGGACGACGATGTACGAGATCTCGGCGATGTGCCCCTACTGCATGGTCGTGTGGTTCGCCATGCTCCCGCTGTTCTGGTACCAGGTGGTCCACGCGGTCCAGGAGGGGTA
>JAQSXO010000317.1 GCA_029256625.1 Cellulosimicrobium sp.
CGCGAGGCGGAACGCGAGCGGCTCCAGCACCTCCCGGACCTCGTCGAGGTCGGCGAGGTCGGCGTCGGAGAACTCCCGCACCACGGCCCACGTGTGCGGACGCAGCACGACGAGCCCCTCCCCCTCGAGCGCCTTCAGCGCGTCGCGCACCGGGATGCGGCTCACGCCGAAGTCGGCCGCGAGGTCCCGCTCGACGAGCCGGGACCCCGGGACGCGCACCCCGTCGAGGATCTCGTCGCGCAACGTCGTCGCGACCCGTGCGGACTCCAGCACTCGCTCCTCGGCTCCGGACACCGGTCGATTCTCCCACCGCGCCCGACGCGCGCACGCGGGTGCGGACGGTGCGAAACCCCGGGTGCGCGCTCGCGTCCCGTGCCGTGGAGAGCACCCGGCATCCGTGCGAGGGTGGAGGGACACGCGTCGAACGAGGGAGTTCCGATGTCGAGCACCACCCGTCCGCCCGTCCGCCGCCGGGCGCACCGCGCCCGCCTCGCCGGGGCGACCGCGCTCGCCGTCGGGATCGCGCTCGCCGCCCCCGCCGCGGCCGTCGTGCCCGCGGCGCCCGGGCCCGTCGCCCCCGAGGTCGCCCCCTCCGAGGGCCCGACGCCCGACGACGGGTACGACGTGATCTTCGACGGCACCGCCGAGTCGTTCGACGCGTGGGAGTACGCGGGCGACGGCGGGTTCGACCTGCTCGACGACGGCACCATCCGCTCCCGCGCGGGCGCGGGCGGCGGGTTCGGCACCCTCTGGTACCCGGTGCGGCAGTACGGCGACTTCTCGCTCGTCGTGCAGTTCCGCGACGACGCGCCGGGGGACGCGCGCGCCAACAGCGGTGTGCAGGTCCGGTTCCCCGACCTGTCGGGCCCCGTCGAGGGGTGCCCGACGACGTTCAACGGCAACGAGACGGGCAACCTCTCGTGGATCGCGGTCAACTGCGGGCACGAGATCCAGGTCAACGACTCCCCCGAGGGCGGGTCGAACGACCCCCGCAAGACCGGGTCGGTCTACGGGTTCGCCGACATCGGCCTCGACCGCGCGCGGCCCACCGCCAAGGGCACGTGGAACGAGCTGGAGGTGCGCGTCGTCGGGCAGCACTACACGGTGATCCGCGACGGGGTCGTCATCAACGAGTACGAGAACCTGCCCGGCGTCCCGTTCCCCGACCGCCCGCTCGACCCGGACTCGAGCAGCCGCGGCCTCGTCGGGTACGTCGGCCTCCAGGCGCACGGCTCCGCGCCCGACGTCGTGTCCTACCGCGACGTGCGGGTCCGCGAGCTCCCGCCCGTCCACGTCGAGGTCGACGCGCGGTGCCTGGCGGGGACGGCGCACGTCGCCGTGCGCGGGCTGAACGTCGGGGAGGACGCCGTCGACCTCACGCTCGGCACGCCGGCGGGCGAGCGCTCCTTCGACGACGTCCAGCCGGGCCGCAACGCCTACCAGTCGTTCAGCACGCGGTCGACGACGGTCGGACCGGGCACGGCGACGCTGACCGTGGCGACGGACCACGGCCCCACCGTCGTCGAGACCCCGTACGCGGGGGTCGACTGCGCCTGACCTGCCGGAACGGTCGCACCCGCCCCGGCGCGCCCGTCAGCCCGCGAGCTCCTGGAAGGTCTGGACGCCGCTGATCGCCCCCAGGATGAAGCCGACCGCCGTGCACGCGATCGCGACCCCCAGCGCGATCTTCGCCGTCTTCTCGTTGCGACGGACGGCGATCGAGGAGAAGACGATCGCGAGCACGCCGAACACGATCGGCAGGAAGAGCACGGCGATCGGGCTGAACACGTACGCGAGGATCGTGCGCCACGTCATCGGCTGGGGACCGGCGGGCGCGTACGCGCCGTAGCCCGGCTGGCCGCCGTAGCCGGGCTGGCCGCCGTAGGGCGCGCCGTACGGCTGCTGGCCCTGCGGCGGGTACGGCGCCACGGGCGGAGCCTGCGGCGCCATCTGCCCGTAGGCGGGCTGGTGCTGCTCGGGCGGCGCGGGCTGGCCGTAGGCCGGCTGCCCCTGGCCGAACGGCGCCTGCGACCCGTAGGGCCCGGGGGCGGCCGGCTGCCCGTAGGCGGGCTGGCCCTGCCCGTACGGCCCGGGGGCCTGCGGGGGCTGCTGGGCGTCGCCGCCCGGGTGCTGCTGGTACGGAGGCTGGCTCACGGCGTGTTCCTTCGTCGCGGGTGGCGCCGTCCCGACGGCGGCGTGGTCCGAAGGCTAGCGCCTCGGGCCCCCGCGCGGGGCCACGGCCCCGGGACGGCGAGATCACGGGCGAGATCACGGGGTCCTACGACCCCGCGGGCACCGTGATCTCGACGAGCCCGGCGTCGCCGAGGTCGTGCGTCGCGACGACGACGCCGCGCTCGCGGTAGTCGCCGGCCCGCACGGTCGCGGGGACGTCGGCGAGCGCGTCGGGGCCGGCCCCGGCGCGCACCCGGACGCCCTGGCCGGGCTCGGCGACGCGGTAGACGACCCGGCGCGTCCGCCCGGCGAGCTCGAGGTCGACGGCGAGCCCGTCGGCCGTCGCGGGCAGCACGGGGTCGGCGACGAGGGTCCCGGGCTGCTCCGTGAGCCCGAGCACGCCCTGGACGAGCTGGCGCAGGTAGATCCCGGGGCCGCTCGAGTACACGCGCCACCCGCCGCGCACGCCCACGGTCCCGTCGCGCAGCCGGTCGAAGTCCCGCGCGAAGCTCTCGCGGTCCGGGAAGTCGGCGTCGCTCGACGAGAAGTACGCGTTGCGCTGCCGGGGCGCGGCGTGCGCGAGGCGACGGCCGAGGTCGACCGGGCTGATGCGCAGCAGCTCGTCGAGCGCGCGGCCGCGGCCCAGGGCCGCGAGCGCCTCGACGTAGCGGATGTGCGCGTGCACGTACATGAGCCCGATCTCGCGGCCGACGTTCGCCGCCTGCTCGGCCCGCAGGAACGTGTGCGGGATCCCCTCGTCGAACGCGGCGGGGTGGTCCATGAGGCGCACGCCGTCGGGGAAGTGGAGGTGCTCGACCACGAGGCGCTCGTGCTGCTCCGCCTCCTCGGGCGTGAGGATGCCCGCGATGATCGACTGCGTCATCGGGATGAGGCGGTACCGCATCCCGGAGACCGTGTCGGACGGGTGGATGACGAGCTCGTCGCCGTCGGCACCGTGGCGCACGTACCCGGCCATCACGCCGTCGACGAGCGCGCGCTCGCGCAGGTCCGCGCGCACCTCGGCGGCCAGGGCCCCGGCGCGCGCCGAGAGCGCGACGTGGTCGCCGCTGCCGGACGTGGCGCGGGCGAGCAGCTCGGCGGCCTGCACGAGCAGCGCGGACGTCCACGTGGACGCGAGGTCCGTGCGCATGCGCGGGTCGGCGGGCTGGAGCGTGTCGTCCCAGTCGCCCTCGCCGTACGCGGGCAGGGCGGTGCCGGGCAGGCGGTCGCGGTCGAGGTGGTCGAGCAGGCGCGCGACGTGGTCGAGCACGGTCGCCACGGCGTCGGGGCCCGACGCGGCGGGGCGCCGGTGCGCGTGGTCCCAGAACGGGACCGGCTCGTCGAGCACCGCGAGGTCGCCGCTCGCGTCGAGGTACTGCGCGAGCGCGAACAGCGGCCACACCACGACGTCGCCGTGCGAGGAGTCGTTGTAGCGCTCGCCGTACGCGTCGAACATGAACCACTGCGGGAACTCGCCCCACGTGTGCTGGTGCGCGAGGACGCGAAGCACGATCGCCCGCGCGACGTCGTACCGACCGCCCGCGAGCGCGAGCTCGAACGGTCCCTGGCACACGTCGCGCGTGCCCCACGCCGCGCCCGAGTACTGCTCCAGACCGTGCGGGACGAGGAAGTGGATCAGGGCGTCGTGCGCGTACCAGGGCACGAGGAGGTCGAGCTCCCGCGTCTCGAGCTCCGCGTGGGGCGCGAACCGCAGTCCGCGCACGACCCCGCGGACGGTCGCGAGGTGGCCCGCGAGCGTCGCGTCGAGGTCGGCGAGCGGGTCGTGCGCCGGCGCGGCGAGGGCGAGTGCGGCGTCGGCCCCGTCCAGCGAGCCGGTGATCGCGAGCCGGAGCGCGCCGGTGTCGGTCGCGCTCGTGAGGCGGTGCACGGTCCCGGTGGAGGCACGCGCGGAGCTCTCCGAGTCGAGCACGACGGGCGCGCTCGACGACACGACGTACCGCAGGTCGGGGTAGTGCGCATCGACGTCGCCGCCCGGGACGGGGTGCACGACGACGGCCTCGCCGGCGTCCGACGTCGGGGCGACGTGCTCGACGACCCAGCCGCCGGCCTCGTCGTCGAGCTCGAGCGTCCCCGTGACATGGAGGGGCCGCTCGCAGCGCACGTCCACGTCGATGCGGTTCTCGCGGTCGTGCGCGACGGTCCGCACGTCGACGCGGCCGAGCGGGGTCTCGTAGACCCAGCGGACGCCACCGACGTCGAGGACGAGCGCGGAGGGCAGCCCGAGCAGCCGCGGTCCGCGGCCGTCGTCGACGAGGACCCGCAGGCCGCTGCTGCGGAGCAGGTTGAGG
>JAQSXO010000318.1 GCA_029256625.1 Cellulosimicrobium sp.
CGGGAACGACAAGGTCTCGGTGAACGCCGGCGCGGCGGGCAACGCGGCGACGGACATGACGTGGCCGGGCGTCGCGGGCGCGGAGATGGACCCGACGCTCGACTACACGGGCCACTTCAACCTGCTGGCGAAGTACAAGAAGGCCCACCCGGGCGTCAAGGTCATCCCGGCCGTGGGCGGCTGGGCCGAGACGGGCGGCTACTTCGACGCGAGCGGCAACCGCGTCGCGTCCGGCGGCTTCTACACGATGACGGAGTCGCAGGCGCGCATCGACACCTTCGCGGACTCGGTCGTCGACTTCGTCCGCCAGTACGGGTTCGACGGCATCGACATCGACTACGAGTACCCGACCTCGAACAACCAGGCCGGCAACCCCGACGACTTCGCGATCTCCGACACGCGTCGCGGGCAGCTCTTCCAGGGCTACGTGAACCTCATGAGGACCCTGCGTGAGAAGCTCGACGCCGCCGGCGCGCAGGACGGTGAGTACTACATGCTCACCACCGCGACGCCGTCGTCGGGCTGGCTGCTGCGCGGCATGGAGGTCTACCAGGTCACGCAGTACACGGACTACGTCAACATGATGACGTACGACCTGCACGGTGCCTGGAACGAGTACGTGGGCGGCAACGGCGCACTGTTCGACGACGGCAAGGACCCCGAGCTCGCGGCCGGCGGCGTCTACAGCGCCTACAAGGGGATCGGCTACCTCAACGGCGACTGGGCCTCGCACTACTTCCGGGGCGCCATGCAGGCCGGCCGCATCAACCTGGGCGTGCCGTTCTACACGCGCGGCTTCCAGAACGTCCAGGGCGGCACGTACGGCATGGGCGGCACCGCGAAGGCGCCGGCCGGCTTCCTGTGCCCGGCGGGCACCAACAACAAGTGCGGGTACGGCGCGGAGGGCATCGACAACCTCTGGTACGACAGCGACCCGCAGGGCAACGCCGTCCCGGCCGGGGTCAACCCGATGTGGCACGTGCTCAACCTCGAGAAGGGCGTGACGGGCGACTACGTCTTCGCGTACGGCGTCACGGACACGATCCAGGGCACGTACGAGCGCCACTTCGACCCGGTCACCAAGAACGAGTGGTGGTGGAACGCGCAGACGAGGACGTTCCTCTCGGGCGACTCGACCGAGGCGATCGCCGCCAAGGCGGACTACGTCGCGGACACCGGCCTCGGCGGCCTCATGATCTGGGAGCTCGCGGGCGACTTCGGCTACGACCAGGCGAAGGGCCAGTACGAGATCGGCAGCACGCTCGTCGACCTCATGCACAGCAAGCTGTCCGCGACGACCCCGTACGGCGCGTCGAAGGCGAACGCCGACCGAAAGATGCCGACGCAGGCGCTCGACGTCGACGTCCGGTACACGGAGTTCGCGCTCGGCGACAACAACTACCCGATCTCGCCCAAGGTCGTCTTCACCAACAAGGGTGCGAAGGACATCCCGGCCGGCGCGACGATCTCGTTCCAGTACGGCACGACCGACCCGGGCGAGATGAGCGACTGGAGCGGTTTCAGGACGACGGTCACCGCGAAGGGCCACACGGGCGACAACGTGGGCGGGCTCGACGGCGACTTCCACACCGTGCAGTTCACCGTCCCGACCGGCGGCATCCCGGCCGGCGGCTCGATCACCAACCAGCTCAAGTGGTCGATGCCGGCCGCCCAGTTCTCCAACGTGATCGTCACGGTCGACGGCGTGGACTACGCGACCACGTACGACCACCCGCGCGGCACGACGGTCGTCGACCTCCCGGGCTCCGGTGGCGGCGAGGGGCCGGGCGGACCCGGCACCGGCACGGGCGAGTGCACCACACCGGCCTGGGCCGCGGGTACGGCCTACACGGGCGGCGCGGTCGTGAGCCACGGCGGGCACGTGTGGACGGCGCGCTACTGGACCCAGAACGACACGCCCGGCGCCTCGGCGTGGGGTCCGTGGGCGGACGGCGGCGCGTGCTGACGCGTCACCCACGCTCCTGACGGAGGCCCGCCTCGGCGGCTCGCGGTACGGGAAAACCCGTACCCGCGAGCCGCCGTCGTGTGGATCTCCCGCATCTCGACCAGCCCTCGCGCTCGCTAGCGTGAAGGGGCCGACGAGGCCTCCGCAGCCCTCCCCAGTGGGTTGCGGGGACCTCCGACCGTGAAAGGCGGTCACCGTGCACGTGCGTCACCGAACCTCCCGATCCCTCACCTCTCGTCCCGCTGCTGCGCTCGCGGCCGGCGTGCTGCCCGTCGCGCTGTGCGCGGCGCTCCTCGGCGGGTGCACGAGCGCCCCCGACGCGACGGCCGACGGCGGCTCCGGCCCGGCCACGGCCGAGGACCACGGCGCGCACGGCGCGCACGCCGACGAGGGCAAGGTCCCCGTCGGTCCCCTCCAGCTCCCGGCGGCCGAGTACTGGTCGGTGCTCCAGCCCGCCGACGGCCTCACGCAGGTCCGCGCGGGCGGGTGCCCCGAGGACGCTGCCTGCCCCAGCTTCGAGATCCTCACCGGCGCGGCCCTCGACGGCGTCGACCCCGCCGCGGCCCACGTGCCCGACGACGCCACCTGCCCCGGCGGCGACGATCTCGCCGCGCGCGCGGTCGGGGAGGCGGCGGAGTCGGACGTCGAGGTCGCCGGCACGGCGGCCACGCTCGCGCGCTGGACGCTCTCGTGCGTCGACGGGTCCGGCACCGAGGTGCGCACCGTCGAGCAGCTCCAGTGGTACGTCCCGGACGCGCCCGGCGGTGCGGTGCTCGTCGTCGACCGCTGGGCCTTCGAGGGCCTGGAGTCGCGCCTGGCGGCCGGCGGATGGGTGGCCGCCTGACGACCTCGCGGTCGCTCCTGCCCGGTCGCCGCTGCGCCGGACGCACGAAGGCCTCGCACCGGCAGGGTGCGAGGCCTTCGTGCGTCCGTGCGGTGCCCGGTCAGCCCTTCCGGGTCCGGCGCGTCAGCAGGACGATCGCGGCGCCGACCACGGCGAGCCCGGCCGCGATCGCCGCGTACAGGCCGACCGTCGCGCCTGTCTCGGCGAGCGTCGGGTTCTGGCTCCCGGCGACGGGGTTGTCGACCGGCGTCACGCCGGGGAAGCAGTTGCTCGTGTCCTGCGGGTACGTCACCGGGACGGTCACCTCGGGGTTCACGGCGAACGTCACGTCCACCGTTCCCGTGGCCCAGCCGTGGGTCGCGGTGTTGATCCACATGTTGTTCACGAGCTCCCAGCCCTCGTCGGCCGGCAGGTCCACGAAGCGTTCGGGATAGGCACCGGGCCACAGGACCCGCCCGCTGAGGGGCAGGTCGGCCATCACGTCGTCCTCGCCCTCGGGGTTGTGCCACGTGAGCGTGACGGTCGAGTTCGGCGTGCCCGTCACGGAGACGCCGTAGTCGAGGTAGGAGACGCCCTCCACGCAGACGGGCGTGAGCACGTCGACCTTGATCGTCGGCTCGGGCGTCCCGGGCGGGTTCGTCGCGCACTCCGGGGTCGACGGCGGGTAGGCCACGACGGTCTCGGCCGTCGGGTTGACCTCGAAGACCACCGTCACGCCCGCGCGGACCCAGTCGAACTCGTCACCGACTACCCACTCGCCGTCCACGAGGCTCCAGCCGGGCCAGTCGACGGGGTTGCCCGCGCCGTCGACCTCGGCACCGGGCCACAGCACGCGGCCGGACAGGGGCAGGCCGGACTGGACCACGTCGTCCCCGTCGGGGTTGACCCACGTGATCGTCAGCGGGTCCGCCTCGTCGTTCTCGTAGTTCTCGGGGAGCTCGAAGACGTAGTCGAGGTAGGGGACGTCGCCGTCGCACACCGGCGAGGCCACGGTGATCTCCGGGACGTACGTCTCGGGGTCGTCGGTGGCCGCGCTCGCGGAGGTCGCGACGGCGGGGACGGTCAGGAGCGCGGCGACGGCCGAGAGCGCTCCGACGAGCACCGCCCGTCCCGTGCTGCGCGGACCCTTCGAGGTACGCATGGCTTCTTCACCCGTCTCGGTTCAGGGATTGAGGAGTTCCGGTTCACAGAGAGCCCCGGAGTGCGGTCCGTGATGCACGCGGCGCCACGGGCCGGTGGCACGGGTCGAGCGACTGGCGCCAGAATAGCGAGGATCAGGCCCCGAACTGGACGGTCGTCCGGGTGAATTGTGGCTCGCCGGGGCCATCGTTATCCCGCCGTGATCCTGTTCCTCTCGTCGGCCTCTCGGCGGCGGTTCCGCCGGGGCTCAGCCGCACGCGGCGACGGGCACGACAGCGAGCCCGGGCTCCGAGACGGTCGGCGTGGTCCACAGGTCGATCGTGCCGTCCGGTCCCACGGTCCCCGGGCCCTCGGCAGGCGCCGTCACGGTGAACGTCACGGTGGTGCTCTGACCGGGGGCGAGCTCCACCGGGAACGAGGCCGCGCGCCGCCCGGCCACGTCGGCGACGAGCGCGCCGCTCGGCTCCTCGCCCACCCGGACCGTGCCGACGACCCCGTCGCGAGGCGGGTAGAGCAC
>JAQSXO010000319.1 GCA_029256625.1 Cellulosimicrobium sp.
ACGATGACGAACAGCAGGACCGAGATCGCGCTCGCGTAGCCGAAGTCGTTGAAGCGGAACGCCTGCTGGTACAGGTAGTAGACGAGCACCGTGGTCGAGTTGCCGGGCCCGCCGCCCGTGAGCACGGCGATCTGCGCGAACACCTCGAGCGAGCCCACGATCGTGAGGATCGAGACGAGCAGCACGGTCGGGCTGATGAGCGGGAGCGTGATCGACCGGAAGCGCCGCCACGCGCCGGCGCCGTCGATGCGCGCGGCCTCCTGGACCTCCTCCGGGACGCCCTGCAGCGCCGCGAGGAAGAGGATCATGTTGAGGCCGACGTTCTTGAAGACCTGGACGACGATCACCGAGAGCATCGCGGTCGTCTCGCCGCGCAGCCAGTTGGGCCCTTCGACGCCGAGGAGCGACAGGAACCCGTTGATCCCGCCGTCGGCCTGGAGCAGGAAGCTCCACACGATCGTCCACGCGACGAGCGACACGACGACCGGCGAGAAGAAGAACGTGCGGAACGTCGTGGTGCCCGGGAGCCTCTGGTTCAGCAGCACCGCGAGGAGAAGCGCGAGCGAGATGTTGAGGACCACGAGCCCGACGGAGAACCACAGGCTCGCGAGCAGCGAGTCCCGCAGGCCGGGGTCCGAGAGCATGCGCTCGTAGTTGTCGGCTCCCGAGAACGTGAACGTGTTCGCGAGGACGTTCCACTCGTGCAGCGAGTACCAGACGACGGCGACGAGCGGCGCGACGACGAACGCGAGCGCGCCGAGCACGGCGGGCGCGACCATGGTGTACCCCACGGCCGCGTCCCGTCGTGCGAGTGCGGAGGACGCCACGCTCAGTCCTCGAGCAGGGGCTGGATCGCCGCGCAGGTGTCGGCGAGCACGCCCTCGACGTCGGCGTCCGCGGTCCACAGCGCGTCGAGCTGGGCCCGCACCGTGTCCTGCAGCTTGGCGAAGTTCTGGTGCGACGGCTTGGTCACCGCGCCCTGGATGCCGTCGACCACGACCGCCTGGAGCTGGGTCTCGCTGAGCTTCGGGTTCGCCGCGCCGAGCGTCTCCGCGTTCAGGAGCGACTCCCGCGGGGGCGGGAAGTACGCGGCGAGCGTCTCGGCGTTCTCCGGGTTGGTGAACCACGCCAGGAAGTCGGCGGCGACGTCCGGGTGCTCGCCCGCCGCGAAGACGCCGATGCCCGCCTGGCCGATGACGTTCTGCTGGCCCGCGGGACCGGCCGGGAGCGGCACGACGTCCCACGCGAACGAGTCGTCGAGCGCGGACGCGCGGCTGATCTGCGTGATCGTCATCGCGGCGTCGCCCGCGAAGAAGTCGGCCGTCGTGCCCGGACCGGGCATGGCCTTGTCGACGAACGTCGCGTCGTGGACCCAGGTGAGGGCGTCGACCATCTCGGGGTCGGTGAACGTGCACTGCGTGCCGTCCTCGCTCCACGGCGCCGCGTCCCAGCCGTCCCAGATCGTCGAGAGGTTCTCCCACACCTTGAAGTCGAAGTCGCGCACGACGAGGCCCTGCTTGCCCGACGTCGCGGCGGCGGCCGCGGAGATGTCGCGGGCCTGGTCGTAGGTCCAGTCTCCCGACGCGAGGAGGTCGGCCGGGTTCGGCTGGCCCGCCGCGGCGACCTGGTCGGTGTTGACGAACATCGCGAACGGCGAGTTGGAGAACGGGTAGGCGAAGAGCCCGCCGTCCTTCTCCCACAGCGCGAGCGAGGAGTCCAGGAGGTCGTCGTACTCGTACCCCTCGGTCTCCCGGAGCTTCGGGGCGACGTCCACGAGCGCGCCGCTCGCGACGAACTCGGGCGCGTAGCTCTCGAGGATCCACGCGAGGTCGGGGGCGTTGCCGCCCGCGAGCTGCGTGGTGAGCGACGTCGTGTAGTCCTCGAACGGGATCGTCTCGAACGTCACGCCCGAGACGAGGTCGGGGTTCTCCGCGACGTACGCGTCGGCGATCTCCTGGAACTGCGCGAGCTGCGTCTCGTCGGCCGTCCAGACGGTCATGCGCAGCTCGACGGGCTCGCTCGGCGTGCTGGGCTCGCCGGCGACGTCGTCGCCGCCGCCGGAGCACGCGGTGAGGACGAGGGCGAGCGCGACGCCGCCTGCGGCCAGGGGTGCGCTCACGAGGCGCCGCCGGGTCGGGTTCCGGCGCGGGGTCAGGGGGGTCATCAGTTCTCCTTCGGACTGAGGGTGGCCGTGTCGGTGCGGGCGGGGGCCCGCATCAGTAGGGGTGCGCCTCGGCGGGCCAGCGCAGCTCGACGCCGGCCCGGACGAGCTCGTCCTGGTAGTCGGCGAGCAGGTCGGCCTTGGACTGGACGGCGTGCGGCGTGCGCCCGGTCGCGAGGCAGTGGGCCGCGAGGTGGCCGGCGGCCTCGCCGATGTTCCACTCGACCGGGTGCAGGCGGTAGCAGCCGTTGGTGATGTGCGTCGTGCCGATGTTCTTGTTGGCGGCGAGCAGGTTGGTCACGCGCTGCGGGAGCAGCGCGCCGAGCGGGATCTCGAACGGCGTCGACGCGACGTCGATGTACGTGTCGCCGCCCGTCGAGGGGTGCAGGTCGATGCGGTACATGCCGACGCCGACCGAGTCGTCGTAGCGCGTCGCGCCCCGGTCGCCGCGCACGGCGTACGAGACGTCGTTCTCCGTCACCGTCGTCACCGCGCGCAGGCGGCGGGACTCGCGGTGGTAGGCCGCCTGGGCGAGGCCGTCGGCGGAGCCCATGACGTCGGGCCGCAGGCGCAGTCCGGGGAACCCGGTCCCGCCGTCGGGGCGGGGCGCCTCGGTCTGCATCCAGTAGAGCATCGACAGGCTGAGCTGCCGGGCGTCCGCGATCCGCGCCTCCTCGACGTCGCGCGGGACGTCGAGCACGGGTGCGAGGAAGTAGTCGATGCTCGGCCAGTTCACGAGGCACAGGTCGCTCGCGTAGTGGCCGGGCGCGAACAGGTCGCGCGCCGCGATGCGCCGGAAGGTCCACAGGTTGCCGTCGCCCGGGTTCTTCGACTGGTCGGCGTCCACGGCGCGCGCGTCGTCGCCCGGGTTCGGCGTGAAGGACCGCACGTCCATCGCGAGCGTGCGCGGGTTGGGCGCCTCCCACGACAGCATGCGCCGCCCGTTCCACGGGCCGGGGGTGTACGTGCTCCAGAAGTCGTAGCGCTCCGGGCGGTCGATCGTGTGGTCGCCGTCGACGTGCTCGACGGCGAAGCACACGCTCAGCGCCTGCACGTTGTCCGGCTGCGCCTCGTCGGGAGCGCTCGGCTCCCCCGTCTCGCGGTTCGACTCGAAACCGGTGACGTACTCGGTGCCCGTCAGGGGCAGGAGCTCGCCCGTCTCGGTCGCGTCGACGACGAACGCGGCCTGGACCGTCACGACCTCGCCGGCGCCCGTACCGTCGCCCGGGGTGACCGGGGTGAGCGTCACGGAGGTGACGCGGTCGCCGTCGGTGGTCGCCGCCGTCGGGCGCACGCGCTCGAGCAGGCGGATGCGGCCCGCGGACCGCCACGGGGCGAGCATCTCCTCGAGCACCCCGACCGCGACGCGCGGCTCGTGGCACAGCTTGGAGACCCAGCCGGCGCCAGGGTTGAGGGCGTCCCACGAGCGCGCGGCGTCCGTGAGCGGGTACGAGCGGCGGTACACGTCGCGGATGCCGTCGCGCAGCGCGCGGTAGCGCGCGGTCACGCCGAACCGCTCGACCCACGCGCTCTCGTCCGGCGGCACCGCCTGGGACGTGAGCTGCCCGCCGATCCACGGGTGCTCCTCGGTGAGGACGACGCGGGCGCCCCGCTCCGCGGCCGCGAGCGCGGCGGCGACGCCGCCGAGCCCGCCGCCGACGACGAGGACGTCTGCCTGGAGGTCTGGATGGGTCACGCTGGTTCCGTTTCTCTGGTGCTCTGGTGCTCTGAGGTCTGCAGGGGCGCTCTGGCGACGGGGGGCGGCGCGGGCGGTGGTGCGGGCGGTGGCGCGGCGACGGTCTCGCCGTCGACGTCGACGCACTCGAGGAGCTGGTGCAGCTCGTCCTCGGGGACCCGGGCGGCGCGCGCGGCCTTGCGGTCGGAGCGGCCCGAGCCGGACTCGGCGACGAGGCGCGAGAGCAGGACGAGGGCGCGCGCCCCCATCTCCTCGCGCGGGATCGAGAACCCGGACCACCGGCGCCCGCCCGGGCGCCCGTGGTGGGGCTGGCCCAGGAGGAGGAAGGAGACGTCGTCGGGCACGCGGACGCCGCGCCCCTCGAGCTCGTCGACGAGCTCCTCGGGGTAGTTCTCGGGGGCGACGACGACGGCCGTGAGGCGCTGGTCGACGATCTCCGCGGCCGTGGCCGGGACGTCGTCGAGCTCGACGAAGCGCACGGTGAGCCCGTGCGCCTTCATCGTGGCGCGGTAGGCGTCGACGCGGTCGAGCGTCGGCTGGTCGGTGCCGCGCGGTCCGACGTAGCCGATGCGCTCGTGCCCGAGCGTGACGAGGCGCTCGACCTG
>JAQSXO010000320.1 GCA_029256625.1 Cellulosimicrobium sp.
GTGCAGGCGCTCGAGGGCGCGTGGGCGATCGCGGACCCGGGCACCGTCGTCGAGCGCCGGCCGGTCGTCCTGGACCGCGTGGACTGACGTGGGCGTGCGCTGACCGTGGGTCGTGACGAGCAGGACGTCCAGTCGGGCGTCGAGGCACCGGCCGACACGCGCCGGCCCCGCTCCGTGTACGGGGTGGGGACGGAGCCGGACGCCCGGTTCAGCCTCGCGAACGAGCGCACCGCGCTCGCGTGGGTGCGCACCGGGCTGGGGCTCGTCGCGGGCGGGGTCGCGCTGACGTCGTTCGCGACGTTCGCCGACATGCCCGGCGTGCTCGACGTCGTCGCGGGCGTCGCGTGCCTCGCCGGCGCCGGGTTCGCGGGGTACGCGCTCGTCGCCTGGCGGCGCAACGAGCGCGCCCTGCGACTGCGCCGACGGCTGCCCGCCCCGAGCGGGCTGCCCGTGCTCGTCGTCGGCGTCGTGATCCTGGCGCTCCTGCTCGCCGGGTACGCGGTCGGTTCGGCGACCGGGTCATGAGCGCCGCTCCCGAGCGGCCGGCGCCCTCGCCCCGTGACGAGGGCCTGCAGCCCGAGCGCACGGCGCTCGCGTGGCAGCGGACGGTGCTCGGCGTGGTCGTCGGCGCGCTCGTCCTCGCTGCCGCGGGACTTCGCTCGGGCTCCACGGTGACGGTGTGCGCGGCGGTCGCGGTCGGCGTGCTGGCCCTCGTCCCCGCCGTGCTCCGGCCCCCGACCGGCGGGCTGCCCGGGAGCGGCCGGCTGTACTCGTGGTCGTTCCTCGTGCGCGTCGCGAGCCTCGTCGTCGTGCTGGCCCTCGTGGGTGCCGTCTGGGCGCTCGGCCGGGCGCTGGGCGCGGCGTGACCGTCCCCGGCGGGCTCGGCGCGCTCCGGGTCACCGACCTCGCGCGGGTCGTGCCCGCGCGGGCGGTGCCCCCGCCGCCGCCCGGTGCCGTCTACCGGCCCGACGGCGGAACGGAGCGCGCGCTCGACCTCGCACGCCGCGCGGGCCACCCGGTCGCACGGGTGCGTGCTCTCGCCGCGACCCTCGACGCCCTCGACCCGCGGACCCGGAGGTCGGTCGTCGACCCGCTGGGTCGGATCACCACCGGCCCGTCGGGTGGCCGCGCCCGCGTCCGCCCGCTCGAGGTGGGCGGGGCACCGGCCCGGCAGACGGACGCGACGACGTGCGGGTCTGCCGTCCTCGCGCTGCTCGCCGCGGCGGGGGACCCGGTGCTCGCGCTCTGGCTCGCCACCGGGCTGTCCCCGGGGGAGGCCGCCGCCGCGGTCCCGCCGCCACGGGCGGACGGCGCGGCGCGGTTCCGCGCCCTCCAGCAGGAGGTGAAGCAGCGCACCAACCGCGCGGCCCTCGGCCCGCTGCCGTGGCCCGCGGCACTCGGGACACCCCCGTGGGGCGCCGCACGGACCGCGCGCTACGCCGACGCGCGCTACGCCGAGCGGGTCGTCGTCGGAGCCCGGAGCGAGCAGGTGGTCCGGTCCGCCCTCGTCGCGGCCGCGCGCGGTGTGCCGGTGCCCCTCTTCACGGGCGGTGACCTCGCGCTCGGGATCGCCACGGCGGTGCCGCGCCACGTCGTGCTGCTCACCGACGCCGATGCGCCTGCCCGGCGCTGCCGGGTCTACGAGCCGTCGTCGGGCACCGTGCACGACCTGGACGCGGCGCACCTGCTCGTTGGCGCCCGGTCACCCGCGGTGCGGCGCGCGCTCGGGGGCTGGCCGCACGTCTGCTGGGCCCTCCTGCCGGCCGGGCGGCAGGGCTGGCGAGCCCCCACGCGCGGCGCGAGGATGGAGGTGGCCGCCACGTCCGTGGAACGCGCCGAGTCGTCAGGTGAGGAGTCGCGATGAGCACCGTGCCCGGGAACGACGCGTGGCGGGACGCCGGCCTGGTCGAGCAGGACGACGAGGTCGTGAGCCTGGTCGAGGAGTCGGAGGACGACGGCCCCGGCGTCGACGACGCCGAGCACGAGGGCGACGAGTACCGGCCGCGCACCGCGCGACCCGACCTCGAGGGCGAGGCGAACGAGGCCGACGTCGTCGAGCAGGCGTCCGCCGTGCCGGGCGAGGAGGACGACTACGCCTGACCGGCTCGGGAGCGTGCGACCGCTCGGCGCGAGCGCTGGCGTACCGGCCGGTACCGTGAGCGCATGACCACCGAGAACGCCCCCCTGACGGTCGACGTCATCCGCTCGCTGCCCAAGGTCGTGCTGCACGACCACCTCGACGGCGGGCTCCGCCCCGCCACGATCCTCGAGCTCGCCGCCGACGTCGGGCACCAGCTTCCCGCGGGCGACGCCGAGGCCCTCGGCGCCTGGTTCGCCGAGTCGGCCGACTCGGGCTCGCTCGTGCGCTACCTCGAGACGTTCGACCACACCATCGCGGTCATGCAGACACCCGCCGCGCTGGCCCGCGTGGCGCGCGAGGCGGTGCTCGACCTCGCGCGCGACGGCGTCGTGTACGCCGAGCAGCGCTGGGCGCCCGAGCAGCACCTCCAGCGCGGGCTGACGCTCCAGGAGACCGTCGACGCCGTCCAGTCCGGCATCGAGCAGGGCGTCGCCGAGGCCGCCGCCGAGGGGCGGACCATCCGCGTCGGGCAGCTCGTCACCGCCATGCGCCACGCCGACCGCTGGCAGGAGATCGCCGAGCTCGCCGTCGCGAACCGCGCGAACGGCGTCGTCGGGTTCGACATCGCCGGTGCCGAGGACGGCTTCCCGCCCTCGCGCCACGCGGAGATCTGGCGCTACCTCGCCGACCAGAACTTCCCCGTCACGATCCACGCGGGCGAGGCCGCCGGCCCGGGGTCGATCGCCGAGGCCGTGCACCTCGGGCAGGCGAGCCGGATCGGTCACGGCGTGCGCATCGTCGAGGACATCACGTTCGACCCCGAGTTCCCCCACAGCGCCGAGGGCGAGCCCGGGACGGCCGCGCTCGGCCTCCTCGCGCACTGGGTGCGCGACCACCAGATCCCGCTCGAGCTCTGCCCGTCGTCCAACGTGCAGACCGGGGCGGCGACGTCGATCGCGGCGCACCCGATCACGCGGCTCAAGGAGCTCGACTTCGCGGTCACGCTCAACACCGACAACCGCCTCATGTCGCGCACGACCATGACGCAGGAGATGGCCCTGCTCGTCGAGCACGCCGGGTGGACGATCGACGACCTCGCCGACGTGACGATGACCGCCGCGTGGAGCGCGTTCGTCCACCACGACGAGCGTCGCGCGCTCGTCGACGACGTGATCCTGCCGGGCTACCAGGAGGTCCAGGGCGCACAGCTCTGAGCAGACCCGCCCGGGTCGCCGAACATGACCGTGGTGGCGTGATCGACGCGATCACGGCACCACAGTCGTTCCCGGCGGGGTCAGACGCCCTTCGGGTGCCAGACCGTCTTGGTCTCGGTGAACGCGAGGATGCGCTGGGGACGCGGGGCCTCGGTCCAGTCGGGCTCGGCGTCGTCGCCGCGGCGGCCGACGGCGGGGCGCAGGACGCGCTTCACCGAGTCGGCCGCGGCGGCCTCGAGCTCGCCCCACGTGACGCCCTCGGCGCCGACGGCGCCCGCGAGGTCGATCGCGTTGACGTCGAGGTGGGACGCGAGCGGGGGAGCGAGCTCCTTGGTGAAGCCCGTGAGGACGTTCACGACGCCGCCCGGGACGTCCGACGTCGCGAGCACCTCGGACAGCGTGACGGCCGGGATCGGGCGCTGCTCGCTCGCGACGACGATCACCGCGTTGCCCGTGACGAGCGGCGGGACGATCGTCGAGACGAGGCCGAGCAGCGACGAGCGCTGCGGGGCGACGACGACCACCACGCCGGTCGGCTCGGGCGAGGACAGGTTGAAGTAGGGGCCGGCGACCGGGTTGGCGGAGCCGGCGACCTGCGCGACCTTGTCCGTCCAGCCCGCGTACCAGACCCAGCGGTCGATCGCCTCGGAGACGGCGACCTCGGCCTGACGCGCCGTGAGGCCCTCGCCCGCGACGACCTCGGCGACGAACTGCTCGCGGCGCCCCTCCAGCATCTCCGCGACGCGGTAGAGCACCTGGCCGCGGTTGTACGCCGTCGCGCCGGCCCACTTCGCCTGCGCGGCGCGTGCGGCGACGACGGCCTCACGCGCGTCCTTGCGCGAGCCCTGGGCGACGTTCGCGAGGAACCGGCCCTTGGTGTCCGTCACCTCGTACGTGCGGCCCGACTCGCTGCGGGGGAACTTCCCGCCGACGTAGAGCTTGTACGTCTTGCGCACGCCCAGGCGCTCGGGCGCCGTGCGGGTCGCGGTGGGGGCCTTCGTCGTGCGGGCCATCAGTAGGTGCTCCCCTCGATCAGGTAGGGCGCCAGGCCGTGCCGGCCGCCCTCGCGTCCGTAGCCCGACTCCTTGTAGCCGCCGAACGGGCTGGTCGGGTCGAACCGGTTGAAGGTGTTGGACCACACGACGCCCGCGCGGAGCTGGTCGGCC
>JAQSXO010000321.1 GCA_029256625.1 Cellulosimicrobium sp.
CGCATCTGCGCGGACGTGCTGACGAGGTCGATCGTCTCCTGGGACGGCTGCCCGGGGATCCCGACGACGATGTTGTTCTGACCCTGGCTCGTGATCTCCGCCTCGGACACGCCCTGCGCGTCGATGCGCTGGCGGATGACGTTGATCGCCTGGTTGATGTCCTCGGCCGTCGGCTGCGAGCCGTCGGTGGTGACGGGCTGCAGGATGATCTGCGTGCCACCCTCGAGATCGAGCGCGAGGCCCGGGGTCAGGCTCGCCCCGCCCGGGTTGTCCTCGGTCTTCGGGTCGAGCTTCGTGCCCGCGAAGAGGGACCCGAAGAGGACGACGATGAGGATTCCCAGGGTGACGAGGGTCCGTACGGGCCTCGCTCGTGTGCTGCTGGTGGCCAACTGTCCGTCTCTTCTCGTGCGTGTGCGGTGGGCCTCGCGGCCCACCGCGTCAGACCGGTCGCGGCAGCGACCGGCATAGGGTCACTTGGTGTCGGTGCCGTCGTCCCGGCGCCCGCGGTCCTTCTCCGACCCGTCGTCGGTCAGACCGGACAGGTCGTCGGGGACGACGAGGTCGTCGACGTCCCCCTTCGACGTGCTGGGGTCGGCGTCCGCGCTGCCGTAGACGGCCGCGGGCTCCGACGTCTCGTCCGTCTCCGGCTCCTCGGTCTCCACCGGCGGGTCGACGAGCTTCGCGACGGCCGCGCGCAGCCACCGGGACTGGTTGCCCGGCGTGGACTCGATCGTGATGACGTCGGCGTCCTCGTCGACGTCGACGATCGTGCCGAACATGCCCGAGCCCGTCATCACCTCCTGCCCGGGGGCGAGGTTCGCCCGGAAGTTCTGGGCCTCGCGCTGCTGCTTGCGGGTGCGGCTGGTCATGAGGAACATCGCACCCGCCGCGAGGGCGAGGATGAGGATGAAGCTGATATCCATGACGGAGTCTCGTGTCCTGTTCTGTGCGGGATCTGCGCGCAGTCTAGGCGTGCGCGCACGGTTCACCAACGAGCCGTCTCGCCGCGGAGTTCCGCCCGCTCGGGTCCCGACCATTCTAGGACCACCTTCGGAGCGCCTGTGACCGCCGTCACGGGACCTGCGGGGCACGCCGCCGCGCGGCCGTCAGGCGTCGAACAGGGTGCCGCCCTCACGCGGCGGGGTGAGGCCCAGGTGGGCCCACGCGGCCGGCGTCGCGACGCGGCCGCGCGGCGTCCGCCCGATCAGTCCCTCGCGCACGAGGTACGGCTCGGCGACCGTCTCGACCGTCTCCGCCTCCTCGCCGACCGTCACGGCGAGCGTCGTCAGCCCGACCGGCCCGCCGTTGAACCGCGTGCACAGCGCGGTGAGGACTGCTCGGTCCAGCCGGTCGAGGCCGATGGGGTCGACCTCGTAGACCTCGAGCGCGGCACGCGCGGCGGCGAGGTCCATGCTCCCGTCGCCGCGGACCTGGGCCCAGTCGCGCACGCGCCGCAGCAGGCGGTTGGCGATGCGCGGGGTGCCGCGCGAGCGCCCGGCGATCTCGCGCGCGGCGTCCGGGTCGAGCGCGACGCCGAGGAGCCCGGCGGACCGGGAGAGCACGCGCTCGAGCTCGTCGCTCGAGTAGAAGTCCAGGTGCCCCGTGAACCCGAACCTGTCGCGCAGCGGGGCGGGCAGGAGCCCGGCGCGGGTCGTGGCGCCGACCGCCGTGAAGGGCGGCAGGGACAGCGGGATCGCGCTCGCCCCCGCGCCCTTGCCCACGACGACGTCGACCCGGAAGTCCTCCATCGCCATGTAGAGGAGCTCCTCCGCCGGGCGGGCGAGGCGGTGGATCTCGTCGATGAACAGCACCTCGCCCTCCTCGAGCGAGGACAGGACGGCCGCGAGGTCCCCCGCGTGCTGGATCGCCGGCCCCGACGTCACGCGCAGCGACGTGCCGAGCTCGGCCGCGATGATCATGGCGAGCGTCGTCTTGCCGAGCCCGGGCGGCCCGGACAGGAGCACGTGGTCCGGCGAGCTGCCGCGCGCGAGCGCGGCCTGGAGCACGAGCGAGAGCTGGTCGCGCACGACGGCCTGCCCGACGAACTCCTCGAGCCGGCGCGGGCGCAGCGCCGCCTCGGCGGCACGTTCGAGGTCGTCGGCTCCCGCCGCGACGATCCGCTCGGACGAGAACGTCCCCTCGTCGCCGAAGCCGTCCACGCCCACCTGGTCGAAGTTCGCCATGGTCAGCCCCTCGGTCCGCCGAGGACGCGGAGCGCCGCGCGCAGCGCGCCGGCCACGTCGGGCGCCTCGACGACGTCCACACCGGCCTCGGCGAGCACGGTCGAGACGGCGTCGTCCGCGGCCTTGAGGTTCCAGCCGAGCCCGACGAGCGCCTCGACCACCTGGTCGCGCCGGTCGTCCGCCCGACGCGCGTCGGGGCCGCCGGTCGCCGAGGACGTCGCGCCGGGCGCGTCGTCTCCCGTCGGCGGGCCGAGCTTGTCGCCCAGCTCGAGCGCGATCCGCTGCGCGCCCTTGTTCCCGATACCCGGCACCCGGACGAGGGCCGCGATGTCCGCGCCGGCCACGGCACGGCGCAGGGCGTCGGGCGTGTGCACCGCGAGCATGGCGAGCGCGAGGCGCGGTCCGACGCCGCTCACGGTCTGGACGGTCTCGAAGACGCTGCGCTCGTCGTCGTCGGCGAACCCGTAGAGCGTGAAGGAGTCCTCGCGGACCACGAGGCTCGTCGCGAGCCGGGCGTCCTCGCCGACGCGCAGGGCCGCGAGCGTGGCCGGCGTGGCGTGCACGAGGTAGCCCACTCCCCCGACCTCGAGCACGGCGCGGTCGAGCTGGACGCTCGCCACGACTCCGCTCAGCGACGCGATCACGCAGGCTCCTCTCCTGGTCGGCAGCAGCCGACCTGGTCCGATGGTCCGCCGGGCCGGGCGACCGGCGTCGGGCGGCGCGTCCGAGGACTGCGTCGAACACCCGTACGACCGCGGTCACTCTAGCAAGGTGCGCCCACGCCCCGGCCGACCGACACGGGACGCGTCAGCGCGGCGCGCGACGGGCCTTCGAGGCGTGCTCCGCCGCGGCCCAGGCGCGCTGCGCCGGGGTCAGCTCGTGCCGCTCGCCGCCCTGCAGGGCGCCCGAGGGCCGCCACAGGTGGCAGATCGCGAGCGCGAGCGCGTCGGCGGCGTCGGCGGGCTTCGGCGGCTCGGCGAGCCCCAGGATGCTCGCGACCATGCGCTGGACCTGCTCCTTGCCCGCACGGCCGCTCCCGGTGACCGCGGCCTTGACCTCGGACGGCGTGTGCAGCGCGACGGGGACGCTCCGCTTCGCGGCGCCGACCATCGCGAGCCCCGCGGCCTGGGCCGTGCCCATGACCGTCCCGACGTTGTGCTGGGCGAACACGCGCTCGACCGCGACGACGTCCGGCACGTGCTCGTCGAACCACGCGTCGAGCCGCTCCGCGATCCGCAGGAGCCGCAGGTCCACGCTGAGGTCGGGGTCCGTCCGGATCACCCCGACGGCGACGAGCTCGGCCCGCCGCCCCCGCGCCGAGTCCACCACCCCGACACCGCACCGGGTCAGCCCAGGATCCACTCCGAGAACGCGCACGCCGCTACCCTCCCACGACCCGACGACGGAACCTCGCCGCCTCGCGGGCACGCAGCGAGGTGAGCCGACACCGGCGGGGTGGGTGGGACGCGCGCGGTCGTGGCGGGCCTGGCGGGAGCCGCGAGGAACGAGCGGCGGATGGTAGACCGCGCGCGTCCCACCCACCCCGCACCCAGGGTGACCAGATCTCACCTCGGGCGACCCCAGCGGTCAGTCGTCGTTCTCGAGCTCCGCCATGACCTCGTCCGACGCGTCGAAGTTCGCGTAGACGTTCTGCACGTCGTCGCTGTCCTCGAGCGCGTCGATGAGACGCAGGATCTTGCGCGCCCCGTCGGCGTCGACCTCGACCTCCATCGACGGGTGCCAGATCGAGTCGGCGGAGTCGTACTCGAGCCCCGCCTCCTGGATCGCGGTGCGCACGGCGACCAGGTCGCTCGCCTCGCACAGCACCTCGATGACCTCGCCGGAGTCGGTGACCTCCTCGGCGCCCGCCTCGAGGGCGGCGAGCATGACGTCGTCCTCGGTCACGCCGTCCGCCTTGGGGACGACGACGAGGCCCTTGCGCGAGAAGAGGTACGACACCGAGCCGGGGTCGGCGAGGTTGCCGCCGTTGCGGCTGAACGCGAGGCGCACCTCGGAGGCCGCACGGTTCTTGTTGTCGGTGAGGCACTCGACGAGGACGGCGATGCCGTTGGCGCCGTAGCCCTCGTACATGATCGTCTGGTAGTCGACGGCGTCGGCGCCCGTGCCGGAGCCGCGCTTGACGGCGCGGTCGATGTTGTCGTTCGGGACCGACGACTTCTTCGCCTTCTGGATGGCGTCGAACAGCGTCGGGTTGCCCGCGGGGTCACCGCCGCCCGTGCGCGCCGCGACCTCGATGTTCTTG
>JAQSXO010000322.1 GCA_029256625.1 Cellulosimicrobium sp.
TGGGAGGCCGTCACCACGCGCCGGCTCGCGGACGCGATCGGGTACAGCCAGCCCGTCCTCTACGGGCACTTCCCGGAGGGCAGGTCGCAGATCGTCACGGCCGTGGCGCTGCTCGGCTTCGAGGAGCTCGCTGCCGCGCTGACCTCGGCCCGCCCGGCACCCGGCGAGGGTGCGAGCGGCGAGGGCGCGGTCCGGACCCTGGTCGAGGCGTACCTCGACTTCGCCGCGCGCCACCCGGCGACGTACGAGGCGATGTTCCACCTGCCGATCGGGGCCGCCTTCGCGTCGGAGGAGACGCCGCGCGCGATGCGCGACGGGTTCGACGCCATCGTCGGCACGCTCCTCGCGCTCGACCGGCCGCCGTCGGACGTGGGGACGGCTGCCGAGGTCGTGTGGGGCGCGATGCACGGGGTCGCGACGCTGCAGCGTGCGGGTCGGTTCTCCGCCGAGAACCACGAGCGCCGCGTCGACGAGCTGGTCCGCCGCGTCGTCGGGTGATGGTCCGGGCGCCTCGCTCGTCGAGGGGCGGTCGTCGTGCGTCGTAGCGTGACGCCATGACCTCTCGACTGACGCTCGTCACGGGCGGGACCCGCGGCATCGGGGCGGCCGTCGCCCTCCGGCTCGCCGCCGCCGGGCACGACCTCCTGCTCGGCTACGCCCGCGACGACGCCGCGGCGGCGGAGGCGCGCGCCATGGTGGCCGCGCGGGGGGTGCGATGTGCCGTGGTGCGTGCCGACCTCACCACCGACACCGGCGTCGAGGAGACCTTCGCCGCGGCCGCGGAGCTCGGCGCGCTCACGGGCGTCGTCAACAACGCCGGCGCGACCCTCCACATCGGCGCGCTCGCGGACACGCCGGCCGACGTCGTGCGCCGGGTCGTCGACCTCAACCTCACGGCCGCCGTCCTCGTGGCGCGCGCGGCCGTGCGGGCGATGAGCACCGCGCGGGGCGGGCACGGCGGCGTGCTCCTCAACGTCTCGTCAGCGGCGGCGACGCTCGGATCGCCCGGCGAGTACGTGCACTACGCCGCGGCGAAGGCCGGCGTCGACGCCTTGACGAAGGGTCTCGCGCACGAGGTCCTCGGGGAGGGGATCCGGGTCGTGGGGGTGGCGCCCGGGCTGATCGAGACCGGTATCCACGCGGACGCCGGCGACGCCGACCGGGCACGCCGCGCCGCGGCGGCGCACCCGTGGGGGCGCGTGGGCTCGCCGGAGGAGGTCGCCGCCGCCGTGGCCTTCCTGCTCTCGGACGACGCGTCGTACGTCACCGGGGAGACGCTGCGCGTGGCAGGTGGCCGCTGAGCCGGGCAGGGGAGCGGCGTCGCCGGTGATCTCTCGGCCGCGTCCGCGTGCGCGAGGCGCCCGTCGTCACACCGCGTCGCTGCGCGCTCCGAGCCAGGGCGCGAGGACGTCGGTACGGCCGAGCCAGCGCAGGCCGCCGTCGGTGAGCTCGTCCGGCGTCGCGAGCACGTCGCGGAACGCGTCGAGGAGGCGGCCGCGCTCGTCGTCGTCGCCGTCACCCTCGCCGTCGGGCGTGGCCCCGACGATGACGACCCGCGTGTGCGGCTCGACGGGCCGACCCTCGGCGGTGGTCGCGTCGTCCCACGTGCCGAGCGTGCCGATGCAGAGCTGACCACCGGCGCCGTCCCACGCGCAGAGCGAGTCGGGGCGGTTGGCGACGTGGAACACCCCGCGCGACCGGACCCGGCCGGTGCCGAGGTCCTCGATGCGGCGCAGCAGGCGTTCGGGGTCGAAGGGGCGCGCGGACCACAGCTCGACGGTCCAGCTCCGGTCGTCGACCGGCGTGTCGTGCCGGGCGAGCGGGCCCCGCACGCCGAGCGGGTGGGCGCGGCGCTCGCCGGCGGCGGGGTCGTGCGTGTTTCGCGCGAGGTCGTCGGCCGCGAGCGCGTGGAGCCCGTCGACCCGTCGGGTACCGGCGCCTCGGAGGCGGTCGACGAGCCCGGACCCGGTGGCCGCGCCCGCGAGGTCGCCCGTCGTCACGACGAGGTCGGCGTGCTCGAGCTGGGCCGCCAGCACCTCGCCGACCGCGCGCTGGTCGTCCTCGGTGAGCCCGACGCCGCGCTCGGCGACGAGGTCGTCGTCGAGCAGGTCGTGCTCGAGCGTGTCGACGTCCGCGACGGCGAGCACGGTCGCGAGGCGCAGGCGCTCGAGCTCGTTGCCGGGCGTCGCCTGTGCGGCGAGCGCCCGGACGACGGGCAGCGACTCGGCGGCGACGGGCAGCGCGAGGACCACGTGATCCCAGCGGCCGTCGGCGGCGAGCCGGCGCAGCGTGGGCACGGCGTCCTCGCGCACGGCGCACGAGAGGCACGCGTGCTCGAGCGGCACCACCTCGTCCTCGACCACGCCCGTCGCGTCGACGACGACCCGGCGCAGCGCGCCCTCGGACGCCCGGATGTCGTGCCGCAGCGCGACGACGCGCGGCGCCCCGACGACGAGCCCGAACACCGCGCTGTCGCGCAGCACGGGGTCGATCGTCGCGAGGACGCTCAGCGCGACGCGCGGGTCTCCGGCGTCGGAGGGCACGTCGTGCGCGTCGTCGGGCGAGACCCCCGACGGGGTGGATGACGAGAAGGGCATGAAGCGCTCCGATCCGTGGTCTGGGGCGTCCCGCGCGACCGCGTGGCCGGCGCCGGGAACAACCCGCTCCTGAGAACTGTTCTCGACAGCGGGTCAGCATAGCGTCTTGACGGGAATGATTCTCACTCTCTAGTGTCGTCTCCGTCGCCCCGACCGACCCCGAGAGGAACCGCCATGTCCGCCGTCTGCCAGGTGCTCGGCACCGCTCCCGGGTTCGGCCACGCGATCTCGCACTCCCACGTGCGGACCAAGCGTCGCTTCGACCCGAACATCCAGAAGAAGCGCTACTGGGTGCCGTCGCTGGGTCGCCACGTGACCCTGCGCGTCAGCGCCCGGGGCATCAAGACCATCGACCGCCAGGGGATCGACGCCGTCGTGGCGCGGATCCTCGCCCGAGGGGAGAAGCTCTGATGGCTACCCGCACCGACCTCCGTCCCGTGATCAAGCTCCGGTCCACCGCCGGCACCGGGTTCACCTACGTGACCCGCAAGAACCGCCGCAACGACCCCGACCGCATGGTCCTGCGCAAGTTCGACCCCGTCGTCCGCCGTCACGTCGACTTCCGCGAGGAGCGCTGATGGCGAAGCGGTCCAAGGTCGCGCGCAACGACCAGCGCGTCGAGGTCGTCGCCCGCTACGCCGAGCGCCGCGCGGAGCTCAAGCGCGTCGTCGCGTCGCCGTCCTCCTCGCCCGAGGAGAAGGCGGCCGCGGTGCGCGAGCTCCAGCGCCAGCCCCGCGACGCGAGCGCCACGCGCGTGCGCAACCGCGACGTCGTCGACGGCCGCCCGCGCGGCTACCTGAGGAAGTTCGGGCTCTCCCGCGTCCGTCTGCGCTCGCAGGCGCATCGCGGCGAGCTGCCCGGAGTCACGAAGTCGAGCTGGTGACCGCCGCCGCCCCGAGCGGCGGCCTGCCCCCGGCCTGTCACTGGCCCAGCAAGGAGACCACCATGAAGAAGGACATCCACCCCGTCTACGGGCCCGTCGTCTACCGCGACAAGTCCGCCGACTTCTCGTTCCTGACCCGCTCGACCCTCGCGGGCGACCACTCGCAGGGCCCGGGCGTCCCGCGCGAGTCCGTGACGTGGACGGACGGCAACGTCTACCCCGTCGTCGACGTCGAGATCTCGAGCGCGAGCCACCCGTTCTACACGGGCACGCAGCGCGTCGTGGACACGGCCGGCCGGGTCGAGAAGTTCCGCCAGCGCTACGGCGCCCGCGGCGGCGCGCAGGGCGGGGGTGCGCGATGAAGGTCCGCGCCTCGCTCCGCTCGCTGAAGGACAAGCCCGGGGCGAAGGTCGTGCGCCGTCACGGCAAGACCTTCGTCATCAACAAGGCCAACCCGCGCTGGAAGGCCCGTCAGGGCTGACCCGCGCACCCACCACCACCGGAGAGGAGCGGCCGCCCGGACCCGGGCGGCCGACCACGCATGCACCACACCGCACCCGACCCGACCGACGCCCACGCCGATCCCGCCGGGGCGAGTCCCCCCTCCGGTGACGCCCCTCCCGGGACGCGGGCCCGACGGCGCCCGCTCGCCCTCGCGCTCGGCCTCGCCCTCCCGCTCACGCTCGTCGCGGCGTGCGCGCAGGGGGCGGGCTCCGAGGGCGAGCAGGGCGACGCGGCCGAGCCCGCGCCGTCGGCCACCTCTGACGTGAGCGAGGCGGCCGCGCTCACGCCGCGCCTCGCGATCACGTACGACGGTGGCATCCAGGTCCTCGACGCGACGACGCTCGAGGTCGTCGACGACCTCGAGCTCGCCGGCTTCAACCGCCTCAACCCCGCGGGCGACGGGCGCCACCTGCTCGTCTCGACGTCCGGCGGCTTCCAGGTGCTCGACGCCGGCAC
>JAQSXO010000323.1 GCA_029256625.1 Cellulosimicrobium sp.
CGCGACCACCACGGTCACGCTCGACGACCCCGACGGCGTCGCGACGTCGGACCTACCTGCCGCGGCGGACCAGGCGCTGTTCCGGATCGCGCAGGAGGCGGTGACCAACGCGCTCAAGCACGCGCCGGGATCGCCCGTGACGGTGCGGCTCGTCCGCGACGGGTCGGCCGTCGTGCTCGAGGTGCGCGACGACGGCGCGCCGGGCTCGGCGTCGCCGGTCGAGGCCCCGCTGAGCGCCGGCACCGGGCTCCTGACCATGCGCGAGCGGGCGGACGGCCTCGGCGGGACGTTCGACGCCGGGCCGACGGCGGCCGGCGGGTGGGCCGTGCGCGCGGCCGTCCCGGTCGCCGAGCGCCCGATCGAGAAGGAGAACGCGTGACGCCACGACCGGTCCGGGTGCTGCTGGCCGACGACCACGCCGCGATCCGCGCGGGCCTGCGCCTCCTGCTCGACGCCGCCGACGACGTCGAGGTCGTCGGCGAGGCGTCCGACGGCACCGCGGCGATCACCAACGCCCGGGCGCTGCGGCCCGACGTCGTGCTCATGGACCTGCGCATGCCCGGCGTGGACGGCATCGAGGCCACGCGCGTCATCACGGGCGAGGGGCTCGCCGACGTCCTCGTGCTCACGACCTTCGACCTCGACGAGTACGTCGACGGCGCGCTCCGGGCGGGGGCCGCGGGCTTCCTCCTCAAGTCCGCGGAGCCCGCCGCGCTGCTCGACGCCGTCCGCCGCGTCGCCGACGGCGACGGCGTCCTCGCGCCCGAGGTCACCCGCCGTCTCCTCGCCGCGTTCGCCCGCGGTCCGGCCCCCGACGGCGCCCCTCGCCCCGCCTCGACCACCCGCCCGGGCGGGACGGCCGACCCGGCCGCCGGACCGCCGTCGGGCACGGTCGGCGGCCCCCCGGCACCCGCCACGGGGCTCGCCGGGCAGGGCTCCTGGCCGAGCCGCGAGGCGAGCGGTCCGGGCCAGGACCCACGGCTCGCCGACCTCACGCCCCGCGAGGTGGACGTGCTCGCGGCGCTCGGCCGCGGCCTCTCCAACCAGGGCATCGCGACGGACCTCTACATCACCGAGGCCACGGCCAAGACCCACGTCTCGCGCGTCCTCGCCAAGCTCGGCGTCGCGACCCGCATGCAGGCGGCCATCGTCGCCCGCGACACCGGCCTCGCCTGACCGGCCGCGGCGTCAGCGTGGGAGGTGGCGGGTGGCGCGGTCGAGGTAGGCGTCGGGGTCGAAGTCGTCCATGAGCGCGCTCTGGACGATGAAGCCCTGGCACGCGGCGACGAACAGCGGCGCCTGCTCGGCGCCGAGCTCTGCCGCGCGTGCGGGGTCGAGGGCGTGGGTGTGCTCGTGCCACGCCGCGACGTAGGCCGCGAAGACCGAGCGCAGGCGGGCGAGGACGGCCGACGCGAACTCGAGGATGCGGGGGTCGGTCACGGCCTCGCCCCAGACCTGGAGCAGGATCGCGGTGCTGCCGATCTCGCGCACCACCCCGTGCATGAGGACGGCGACCAGGTCGGACGGCGGAGGGAGCGGGTCGCGCTCGGCGAGCCGTTCGACGTCGGCGATGCGCCCGCCGACGATCCGGCCCGCGACGTCGTGGACGATCGCCATCTTGGAGTCGTAGTAGCCGTAGATCGCCCCGGCGGACAGCCCGGACTCGGCGATGATCTCCGCCATCGAGGTGGCGGCGAAGCCCTTGCGGCGGAACACGCGCAGGGCGGCGGCGGCGATGTCGTCGCGCCGCTGCGCACGGTACTCGTCAGTCACCCTGGGCATCCGCCCACCCTAAACCGAACGATCGTTCTTGACAGGAGGCGACGGGCAGGTCGACTCTATAGAGAACGAACATTCGTTTTAGGAGAGGTCTTCCCATGAGCTCCGCCGTCGCCCCGCACACGCACTGGCCGCGCGTCGTGACGACCGCCGTCGGGCTCGTCGCCCTCGTCGCGGTCGTCGTCCTCGCGTTCCTCTGGCCCTCCGTCACCGCCGAGCCGAAGGATCTCCCTGTCGCGGTCGCGGGCGACCCCGCCGTCGTCGCCCAGGTGCAGGCCGGGCTCGACCAGAACGCCGAGGGCGCGATCGAGCTCGTCGCCGTCGCCGACCGTGACGCGGCCGTCGACCTCGTCGAGTCCCGCGACGCGTACGGCGCGCTCGTCCTCGGGCAGCAGCCCGAGGTGCTCACCGCCTCGGCGGCGAGCCCCGCCGTCGCGCAGCTCCTCGCCGGGCTCCAGCCCGCGCTCCAGGCCCAGGTCTCCGCCGCCGCGACCGCGCAGGGCGTGCCCGCCGAGGCGGTCCCGACCGTGGCGGTGACCGACGTCGTCCCGCTCTCGGTCGACGACCCGCGCGGCTCCACGCTCGCCGCGGCGTCGTTCCCGCTCGTGCTCGGCGGCATGGTCGGCGGGATCGCGATCTCGCTCGCCGTCGTCGGGGTGTGGCGTCGTGTCGCCGCGCTGGGCATCTACGCGGTCGTGGGCGGGCTCGCGATCGCGGGGATCCTGCACGGCCTCGGCGGGCTGCACGGCGCGTACCTCGCCGACTCGCTCGCCGTCGGGCTCACGCTGCTCGGCATCGGGGGCACGATCGTCGGCGCCGTCGCGGTGCTCGGCCGCCCCGGCATCGCCGTCGGCCCCGTCCTGTTCCTGCTCGTCGCGAACCCGCTCTCCGCGGCCGCGATGCCGGTCGAGTTCCTGCTCAGCCCGTGGGGCGCCGTCGGCCAGTGGTTCCCGCCGGGCGCGTCCGCGACGCTGCTGCGCGACCTGTCGTACTTCCCCGGCGCGGGCACGACCTTCCCCTGGCTCGTGCTCACGGGGTGGGCCGTGCTCGGGCTCCTGCTCTCCCTCGTCGGCCACTTCCGCGACCGCGGCGCGGCAACCGCTGCCGCCCTGCGGGAGGCGGACGACGTCGTACCCGCGGCCGAGCCCGTCGGCGCCGCTCTCTGACCGCGCACACGCCGACGCCGGGCCCAGCCCGTCAGGCCGGGACGAGGTCCGGGCTCTGCACGACGAGCGCGGCGTGCCGGGCGCCCGCCGTCATCGCCTCCTCGACGCCCGCGCCGCGCAGAGACGCGTCGAGGAAGCCCGCGAAGAAGCCGTCGCCGGCACCGTTCGTGTCGACGACGTGCGGCACGTGCTGCGCGGGCACCTCGACGAAGCCTCCCTCGGGCGTGAGCGCGACGGCGCCGCGCGACCCGTGCGTGCACACCACGAGCCGCGCGCCCGCGTCGACCCGCGCGGACATGAAGCCGCGCCAGTCCTCGAGGCGGTCCCCGCTGAGGAACACGTGCGTCCCCGCGTCGACCCACGGCCGGTGGAACGCGGACTCGCCGTCGTAGTCGTGGAGGTCGACCCAGACGTCGCGGCCGCGCGACACCGCGAGGTCGAGCACCGGGAGCGCCGGGACCGCGAGGTCGACGACGACGGCGCGTGCCGCGTCGAGCGCGGCGACGGCGACGTCCCACGACGTGCCCTGGGCCGGGACCTCGCCCGGCGCGCGCAGGTAGACCGAGACGCGCCCGCCGTCGTCGTCCATGAGGTTGAGGTGGCTCTCGGTGCGCCCGTCGGGCGAGGGCTCCGCGAGCACCCGGACGCCCGCACCCTCGAGCACGGACCGGACGCGTGCGCCGTCGTCGTCCGCCCCGAGGACGGTGCGCAGCAGCACCGACCGGCCGAGCCGCGCGAGGTTGAGCGCCTTGCCCGCCGACGTCCCGCCCACCGTGGCGCGGTGCGACCGGGCGAAGACGGTGTGCGGCGTGGGCGCGGGCAGCTCGTCGAGCTGGACGAGGAGGTTCCACGACGCCGGCCCGGCGACGAGGACCTCCGCCCCGACGGGCGCCATCAGTCCGTCACCGTGATGCCGAGGCTGTGCGCGAACGTCGCGGCGAGGCGCGCGAGCTGGCTCGAGTCGATCGTCGAGCCCCGCAGCGACTCGATGCCGCTGAGCTCGTCGATCTCCGCGCCCCGCAGGTCGACGTGCGCCAGCGTGGAGGCCTGGACGTCGAGCCGGCGCACGCGCGTGCCGTCGAACGCCACGCGCAGCGCGTCCGCCGCGACGAGGTCCAGCTCGTCGATCGTGCAGTCGGTGAACATCACGTCGCGCAGGGTCGCGCCCCGCAGGTTGACGAACCCCAGCTTGCAGCCGACGAACCGGACCCCCGCCCACGACGACTCGTAGAGCTCTGCGGACCCGAGGCGCGCGCCGTGCACCTCGACCTCGCGCCACCGGCCGCGCGTCCCGCGCAGCACGGGCACGTCGAGACGGTCGAGCACCACCTCCGTGAGCGTCACGGCCCCGAGGTCCGCCTCGTCGGCCCGTACCTGGTCCAGCCGCGTGGAGAACACGCTCGCGCCGTGCAGGTCGAGCCGGTCGAGGCGGAGGTCGACGAGCTCGAACCCCTCGAGGTCGGCCTCCGCCTCGAGGTCGTACGCGTCG
>JAQSXO010000324.1 GCA_029256625.1 Cellulosimicrobium sp.
GGACGGTTAGCGTCGGAGGGTGAATGCCGCAGCCCGCACCAGCTCAGCCGCCCGGAGCGTGGCCGATCCTGCTCGGCTGCCCGCGACCGCTCCCGACGGGAACGACCAACCCGACGCCCCGGACGACGGCGTGACGCCGTCCCACCCCGTGCTCGTCCCCGAGCCCACCACGGCCGACCTCGTCGGCGAGGCGGTGGCCCGGTGGCGCGCGGGCCTCGTCGAGCTCGCCGGGGGGTCGTCGCTCGCCGACGTCTCGCTCCTCGGCGACGCCGTCGTCGACCTGACGGCGGCGCACCCCTCGGGCGTCGCGCAGCTCTTCGCCGGACGCCCGACGCGCCTCTCCAACCTCTTCCGCGAGGGCGGGTCGCTCCCGGCCGCGCGCCGCCGGGCACGGGCCGTCGTGGTCCGCGCCGCCGAGCACGCCCAGCGCTACGGCGTCGCCCCCACGTACCTGGCGATCGGGGTCGCGACCTGGACGCAGAGCCTCGCGGCGCCGCTCGCCGAGGACGACGTCGCCGCGCTCGCCCGGGTCGCGGGTCGTTCGCCCGTGGCCGTCGTCCCCGACGAGGGCGCAGAGGCCACCGCCCCCGACGGCGAGCCGGCCGGCACCCCGGACCCGGACGACATTCCCGCAGGGGACGCCGTCGACACCCCGGACCCGGAGCCGACGTCCCGGACCGTGCGCGCCCCCGTGCTCCTGCGCCCCCTGACCGTGACCCCGCGCGGGGACGGCGAGACCGACTACGAGCTGACCCTCGAGCCGACGGCGGAGATCAACCCGCTCCTCGCGCGCACGCTCCGCGCCCACGGTGCGCTCCTCGACCCCGTGACGCTCGCACGCTCCACGTTCACGGGCGCGGGCTTCGACCCCGGTGACGCGACGCGGCGCATCGCCGCGCTCGGCGAGGCCGTCCTCGACGACTTCGACCTGACCCACCGCGTCCTGGTCGGCACGTTCGTGCACCCGGGGCAGGTCCTCGTCGACGACCTCGACGAGCTGGCGCCCGCCCTCGAGCGGCACGAGGTCGTCGCGGCCCTCGCCGGGGACGAGCGCTCCGCCGTCGCGCTGCGCGCCGAGCTGCCCGCTCCGCGCGTCGGCGACGCGGACCCCGTGCACGAGCGTGGCGCCGGCGACCTCGACCCGTCCCAGCGGCACGTCGTCGACGTGCTCGCGAGCGGGTCGCACCTCTTCGTCGACGCCCCGGCCGGGTCCGACGTCGCGGGCACGCTCGCCGCGGTCGTCGCCGAGGCCGCGGCGTCCGGTCGCCACGTCCTGTACGTCCCGGGCCACCGCCGGGCCGCCGACGCGCTCCTGGCGCGGCTCGACGAGCTGGGCCTGGGCGGCCTGGTGCTCGACATCGTGCCCGAGCCGACGTGGCGCGAGACGGCGTCGCACCGCCTGCTCTCCGCGATGGCGGCCGAGCCCGAGCCGAGCGAGGACGAGGACCTCGCGCGCACGCGCGACGCGCTGCTCGGCGCGCGCGCCCGGCTCGCCGGGTACATCGAGGCGCTGCACCTCGTGCGCGACCCGTGGGCCGTCTCCGCGTACGACGCGCTCCAGGCGCTCGCCCGGCTCACCGCCGAGCGCCCGGCCCCCGACACCCGGGTGCGGCTGACGACCGAGGTCGTGCTCGGCGTCGGGCCGCAGCGGGAGCGGATCGCGGCCGAGCTGCGCGAGGCCGCGCTGCTCGGCGCGTTCACGGCACGCGCGACGTCGACCCCGTGGTACGGCGCGTCCCTCACCACGGCGCAGGAGGCGCACGACGCGCTCGTGCGCGTCGAGCGGCTGCGCGCGCACACGCTCCCGCAGCTGCGCGCGCAGGTCGAGCAGGTCGCGCAGCGCACCGGTCTCACGCCCGCGACGACGCTGCGCCAGTGGGGCGGCCAGCTCACCATGCTCGGGGGGATGCGCGGGACGCTCGACGTGTTCCAGCCGCTCATCTTCGAGCGCACCGCCCAGGACATGGTCGAGGCGACCGCGACCAAGCAGTGGCGCGAGCAGCGCGGCGTCGAGATGGGCTGGTTCGCGCGGCGCCGGCTTCGTCGCCAGGCGCGCGACATGGTCCGCCCCGGCGTCCGCGTGCCCGACCTGCACGCCGCGCTCGTCGAGGTGCAGGCCCAGCGCGCCGTCTGGCAGGAGCAGTGCCCGCGCGGCGGCTGGCCCGTCCTGCCCGAGGGGCTGTCCGCCATCGAGGACACGCACGAGGCCGTGCGCATCGACGTGGAGGAGCTCTCGCCCGCGCTCGACGGCACGCCCGGCGGCAGCGACCTCCTCGACGCCCCGCTCGACGCGCTCGCGACGCGGCTGGACGCGCTCGCCGAGGACGCCGAGTCGCTCGACTCCCTGCCCGCGCGGACCGCGATCCTGCGCCGGCTCACCGACCTCGGCCTCGGCGAGCTCCTCGCCGACCTCGCGGCGCGGCGCGTCGAGCCCGACTTCGTGGGACCCGAGCTGGAGCTCGCGTGGTGGAGCTCGGTCTTCGAGCAGGTGCTCGCCCAGGACCAGGCCCTGGCCGGGCAGGACGGCGCCGGCCTCGACGCGCTCGCGCGCCGGTTCCGCGACCTCGACCGCACGCACGTCGCGTCCCTCGCGGCGCCCGTCCGCGCGGCGGTCCGCGACCACCTCGGGACCGCGATGCGCGAGCACCGCGACGAGGCCGAGGACCTGTTCACCGAGCTGCTCGAGGGCCGGCTCGTGAGCCTGCGGGAGACGGCCGAGAAGCACCCCGCCGTGCTGCGACGACTGCGTCCCGTGCTCGTCGCCACGCCGACCCTCGTCCCGCACCTCGTCCCGGCCACGCGCACCGTCGACCTCGTGGTCCTCGACGCGATCGAGCACGCGCCCGTCGAGCTCGTGCTCTCCGCGCTCGCCCGCGGACGGCAGGTCGTCGCGGTGGGCGACCCGCGCGCCGCGTCGACCGACACCGTGCGCGACCTCGCCGAGCTCCTGCCGTCGGTCGAGCTCCTCGCCGACGGCTCGCGCCGCGACCCGTTCGTCACCACGTTCCTCGCCGAGCACGGGTACGACGGCGTCCTGCGCCCCGCGCCCCTGCCGCGCGCCGAGGTCCTCGTCCAGCTCGACGTCGTCGACGGCGCCGGCATGCCCGACCCGACGTCCGGCGCGGTCGAGAGCACCCAGGCCGAGGTCGACCGGGTCGTCGAGGTCGCCATCGAGCACGCGCTCACACGGCCCGACGAGTCCCTCGCGATCGTCACCGTCACGCCGCTGCACGCCGACCGCATCCGCGACGCCCTCCTCGTCGAGGTGCGCCAGAACCCCGCGCTCGCCGGCTTCTTCTCCGGGTCCCGCGCCGAGCCGGTCGTCGTCGCCGACGTGTCCGGCGTCGCCGGGCTCGTGCGCGACACCATCGTCCTGTCCGTCGGGTTCGGCCGGACGCCGCACGGCCGAGTGCTGCACCGGTTCGGCATCCTCAACACGCCCGGCGCCGAGGCGATGCTGCTCGACTCCGTCGGCGCGACCCGCCGCCGCCTCCACGTCGTGTCCTGCTTCACCGTGGGCGACCTCGACCCCGAGCGCCTGCGCGGCGCGGGAGCGCGGCTGCTCGCCGAGGTCCTCGACCTCGCCGAGCAGCGCAGCGGCGCCGCCGACCAGGTGACCCTCGGAAACGGCGTCGACCTCGGCGGCAGCCCCGACCGCCTCGTGCTCGACCTCGCCGAGCGTCTCTGGCGCGCCGGCCTCGTCGTCGAGACCGACTACGGCATCGGCGACGGCGACCGCATCCCGCTCGTCGTCGGCCACCCCGACCTTCCCGGCGAGCTCCTCGTCGCCGTCCTCACCGACGACGCCGCGTACGTCGCCGAGCGCAGCGTGCGCGTCCGGGACCGGCAGGTCGCCGAGCGCCTCGAACGCATCGGGTGGACCGTCGCGCAGGTGTGGTCCGCCGCCGCGTTCCTCGACCCCGCCAAGGAGGCCGAGCGCATCCGGCGGGTCGTGCAGGCGGTGCGCGACGCGCGGCTCCCCGAGACGGGCGGCGTCGCGCAGACCGGTGGCGGCGACCGGATCGTCGTCGTGCCGGTGATCGACGACGACGAGCAGCACGGCGACGACGACCTGTAGTTCGGCGTCGCGTGCTCCACGGCACGCGTCGTCGGGTCGGTGGCCTCTGGTCGCCCTGGGTGCGGGGTCGGGGGGCGCTCGTGCGTCTCGTCAGCACGGGTGGGGGCCGACGTCGGCTCGGCCTCGGCGGTGCGACGATGGGGGCGTGAGCACCACGTCCGACCCGAGTCCCGACGACCTTCGCGACGTGCCCGACGGCGCGGGGCGGCGCCGACGGCCGCGGCGGGCCGTGCGGCGGGGGACCGAGAGCACGGTCGTGTCGGGAGTCAGCGCCGACGAGCGGTCCGAGGGCTGGGGCGACGGCGCGGCGCCCGGTCGGAGCAGCCGCGGCGAGAACGACGACCGCCTGCT
>JAQSXO010000325.1 GCA_029256625.1 Cellulosimicrobium sp.
CAGTGCGAGTCCGGTGGCAACCCCGCGACGAACACGGGCAACGGCTACTACGGCCTCTACCAGTTCTCGCTCTCGACGTGGCGGGCGATGGGCGGCTCCGGCCTCCCGTCCGAGGCCTCTGCCGCCGAGCAGACGCAGCGCGCCCAGGCGCTCCAGGCCCGGTCGGGCTGGGGCCAGTGGCCCGCGTGCGCGGCCAAGCTGGGTCTCCTCTGACCCGGTAGCCAGGACTCGCGGCCGTCCGACGGCCGCACCGCGGAGGGCGGGGCGCACGGCGCCCCGCCCTTCGTCGTGCCGCACCGCAGTCCCCGGTACCCGGCGGGTCGGTAGGCTTGCCTGTCATGAGCGAAGCCCGAGGAGCCCTGCTGGGTCCGGCCGAGATCCGTGACCTGGCGGGCCGACTCGGCGTCCGCCCCACCAAGACCCTCGGCCAGAACTTCGTGCACGACGGCGGCACCGTCCGCAAGATCGTGCGTGCCGCGGACGTGCGGTCGGGGGAGCGAGTCGTCGAGGTGGGACCAGGGCTGGGCTCGCTCACCCTGGGGCTCCTGGAGGCCGGGGCGAGCGTCGTCGCGGTCGAGATCGACCCGGTCCTCGCGAAGCAGCTCCCCACGACGGTCGCCGCGCACGTCCCCGACGTCGGCGACCGGCTCGAGGTCGTGGGTGCCGACGCGCTGGAGGTCACCGCCCTGCCCGGGGAGCCGCCGACGGCGCTCGTCGCCAACCTCCCGTACAACGTCGCGGTGCCCGTGCTGCTCACGTTCCTCGAGCGGTTCGACTCGCTCGAGCGCGTGCTCGTCATGGTGCAGGCGGAGGTCGCGGACCGGCTCGCCGCCCCGCCCGGGTCGCGCACGTACGGGGTCCCGTCGGTCAAGGCCGCCTGGTACGCCGACGCACGCCGCGCCGGGACGATCGGCCGCAGCGTGTTCTGGCCGGTGCCGAACGTGGACTCCGCGCTCGTCGCGCTCGACCGCCGCGAGCCGCCGGCCACGACCGCGACGCGCGAGCAGGTGTTCGCCGTCGTCGACGCGGCCTTCGCGCAGCGGCGCAAGATGCTGCGCTCCGCGCTGTCCGGTCTCGCCGGCTCCGCGAGCGTGGCCGCCGAGGTGCTCGAGGCCGCGGACGTCGACCCGCAGGCGCGCGGCGAGGTGCTCGACGTCGCGGCCTTCGCGCGCGTCGCCGAGCAGCTCGTCCTGCGCGGCTGCCTCGCCGAGCGCCCCGCCCGCGGCGCGGCACCCGCGGAGCGTCGCACCGGACGACCTGGCACAGTGGACGCGTGACACCCCCGCGCCCGCCGAGCATCGCCCTCGCGCCACCGCCGTCCGTCCGCGTGCGCGCACCCGGCAAGGTCAACCTCTCGCTGCGGGTCGGGGCGCTGCAGGACGACGGCTACCACCCGCTCGTGACGATCTTCCAGGCGGTCGGGCTCAGCGAGGACGTCGTCGCCCACCAGGTGCCGCCCGGGTCCGGCGTGTCGCTCAGCGTGACCGGGCTCCAGGCCGAGGCCGTGCCGACGGACGAGACGAACCTCGCGTGGCGGGCAGCCGTCGCGCTCGCCGAGCACGTCGGCGTCGACCCGGACGTCCGGCTCGAGATCCACAAGGAGGTGCCCGTCGCGGGCGGTATGGCGGGCGGCTCGGCCGACGCCGCGGCTGCGCTCGTCGCGTGCGACGCGCTGTGGGACGCCGGGGTGCCCCGGGCCGACCTCGTCCGCCTCGCCGCCGGCCTCGGCGCCGACGTCGCGTTCGGTCTCGTGGGGCACACCGCCGTCGGGACGGGACGCGGCGACCTGCTCACGCCGGCCATGACGCGCGGCGAGTTCCACTGGGTCTTCGCGGTCCAGGCCGAGGGGCTGTCGACGGCCCAGGTCTACCGGACCTACGACGAGACCGTCGGCGGTCCGGCCGAGCTCGACCTCGCCGAGGACACCGCGCTCATGCAGGCGCTGCGCGCGGGCGACGCCGTCGGGCTCGGGCAGGTGCTGCGCAACGACCTCCAGGGCCCCGCGCTCGCCCTGCGCCCCGAGCTCCAGCGGACGATCGACGTCGCGACCGAGGCCGGCGCGCTCGGCGCCATCGTCTCCGGCTCCGGACCGACGGTCGCCGCTCTCGCGCGCAGCCGGCAGCACGCGCTCGCGATCGCCGCGTCGTGGACGGCGAACGACGCGTGCGACACCGTCTGGTGCACCACCGCCCCCGCCGCCGGCGCCCGCGTCATCGCCCACTGACGACCCGCGCGCCGAGGGAGAACCCCGGTCGCGTGAGGTAGAGCCGTGGTCCCGCGAGGTAGATCCGTGGTCCCGCGAGGTAGAGCCGTGGTTGCGCGAGGTAGAGCCGTGGTCTTTGTGCTCGACGGCGCGTGGTGGGGTGGGGGGGGCGGGGTGGGTGGTGGTGCCGCGTCTACCATCCGCCGCTCGTTCCTCGCGGCTCCCGCCCGCCCCGCCCCGCCGCGCCCCCCCCCCCCACCCCGCCCTGCGTCGTCTCACCCTGGTCGTTGCTCACCCGGCCGACTACCCGCGGTGTCGCGTGCTCCCGCGTCGCGTCGCATCGCATCGTGCCGTGCGGTTCCGCCCGGACGGACGCGGGGGTCGGGCGTCGTGCGGTACGCGGGCCGGGCTAGCGGGTGTGCTCGCGGAGCCAGGCGAGCTGGCGGGCGAAGCGGTAGGCCTGGCCGCCCTCGTGCTCGTTGAACCGGTAGACGTCGATCGCGCGCTCGACGCCCCCGGCACCCGCGCCGGCGGCCCAGCCGTTGTAGGCCGCGTACACCGTCGAGGGCGGGCAGACCGGGTCCATGAGAGCGACGGAGAACAGGCCGGGGGCGGTCGCGCGGCGGGCGAGGCTCGCGCCGTCGAGGTAGGAGAGCGTGCGGAAGACGGCGTCCTCGTGCTCGCGGTGGACGGCGAGGTAGCGCGTGATCTCCGAGTAGGGCGGGCGGTCGGTGATCTCGACGGCGCGGCGGTAGTGGGTGAGGAACGGGACGTCGGGCATCGCGGCGACGAGGCCCTCGGTCAGGCCGGCGACGGCGATCGTCAGGCCGCCGCCCTGGCTCACCCCGGTCACGGCGACGCGCGCGGGGTCGATCCCGTCGACCGTCCGCACGGCGTCGACCGCCCGCACGGCGTCGGTGATGACGCGGCGGTAGTAGTGCTCGTGCGGGTCGAGGATGCCGCGCGTCAGGAAGCCGGGCGTGGCCGGGCCCGATCCGGCCGGGTCGGGCGTGTCGCCTCCCGCGCCCCAGCCGCTGCCCTGACCGCGCGTGTCGACGACGAGGTGCGCGAAGCCCGCGCTCGCCCACAGCAGGTGCTCGTGCGGGAGGCCGCGCCCGCCCCCGTACCCCAGGTACTCGACGACGGCCGGGAGGGGCGCGGCGTCGCCCGCGGCGACAGCGCCCTCGGTCGCGGCCGGTCGGACGAGCCAGGCCCTGACCGGCTGGCCGTCGAAGCCCGGGAACGTGACGTCGTCGACGACGACCGTCTCCAGCCCGGCGTCGACGCGCTCGAGCCGGACGGTCTCGGCGAGGTCGCCGCCGGCCGCGCGGGACCCGGCGAGGGTGCCCGCCCAGAACGCGTCGAGGTCGGCGGGCTCGTCGAGCGCGGGTGCGTAGGTCTCGAGCTCGGCGAGGGGCAGGTCGAAGAGCGGCACGGTGGCGATCCTCCGGGTACGCAAAAGTCTGATGTCGGACATCGATGTCGGGTCGGGACGACTCTAGCGCCGCCACGAGGAGCCCCGCGCCACGCTAATAATGCGCATCATCCCTTTGACCCGCGCGGGGCTGGTGCAGCGAGACTGCCACCAGCCGCCGCCGCGCGCGCGGCGCCCGGTCGGCGACGAGGCCGCCGGTGAGGAACCGATGGAGGTCCCCTGTGAGAACTCGAGCAGCAGCACCCCGCCGCAGACGTGGCGTCGCGGCGACGGCGGTCGCCGCCGTCACCGCGATGCTGGCGGTCGGCGCGGTCGTCCCTGCCGTCGCCGCGCCGTCGTCGGCCACCGCCGCCGGACCCGCACCGGTGAGCGTGGCAGCGGCCGACGCGCCGTCCGCGTCCGACCTCCCGGTCTTCGAGTACCGCGGCGTGATCACCGACAAGGAGTCGATGACCTACAACCCGACGGACGAGTTCATCTTCCCCAGCGTCTTCCACGCGGGCGCCTACCTCGACGACCCGTTGGGGGAGTGGTACCTCTACTACGCCCCGCACGACTCCCCGGGCGGGATCTCGCTCATGTACGCCGACTCGCTCGAGGGCCCGTGGACGGAGTACGCGCACAACCCGATCGTCGCGAACGAGTGGCTGCCCTTCTACGAGCGCGTCTCGCACGTCTCGTCGCCCGACGTCCTGTGGGACGACGCGGCGGACGAGGTGCTGCTGTACTTCCACGGCGAGAACTCCACGACGCGGTGGGCGACGTCGTCCGACGGCGT
>JAQSXO010000326.1 GCA_029256625.1 Cellulosimicrobium sp.
CGGCCGGGCTGCGGCCGGTGCCGGTCGCCTCGGCGACCTTCTCCGCCGTCATCGTCGCGCCCTTGATCCGGGCGCCGACGAGGCCCTCGAACCACTTCGACGCCTCCTGGGCGCGCGCGGCGTCGCGCACGCCGAGGAAGCCGCCGCCGGAGTTGATGTACGCCTGGAGCGCGGCCTCCTGCTCGCCGCTCAGCTCGATGCCCTCCGAGGAGAGCATGACGACGCCGCGGTACTCGCCGAGCGTCGCCTCGCTGAGCATCGCGGGGTCGGACGTCGCCTCGACGTCGAACCCGTTGGCGGCGCCCAGCTCGGACAGCGCCGCCGTCGCGGCGACGACCGGGTCGGTCTGCTCGTCGGGCGCGCCGTGGAACACGAGCACGCGCACGGGAGCGGTGGCCGCCGCGGCCGCGACGGACCCGGCCGTGGGGGCCACGCTCGAGGCGGCCGTGCTCGTCGGTGTCGTGGCGACGGGCTGGGCCGCCGCCGGGATCACGGCCGCGCTCGCGACGAGCGCGACGCCCGTCAGGCCGACCGTCAAGGCCCGTAGTGCTCCCGGTCGGGAGCGCCCCCTCGTAGGGGGTGTCGATCGTCTGGACAGCACTCTCCAACTCCTTCGTCATCGGTGCGACGCTCCCGGGTGGGCCGGGAGCCGATCGTGCTGGTGCGGGTCGGGCGGGAAGCCCGTGAGTCCCGCGTCAGTGGCCGGCGTGTCCCGTGAGGTCGACGACGGCCGGCCCGGTCCCGCCGGCAGCGGCGCCGCCGGTCGTGGCCGTGGCCCCGGACGGCGCGGCACCCGACGGGGCCGACATCGTGTGGCTGCCATGGCCCTGGAACCGGTCGATGGACTCCTGCGCCCCGGGCGGCATGGAGCCGTCGGCGTTGCGCACGAGGAAGATGCCGGCCATCCCGCCGTCGGAGTGGAACTGGACGTGGCAGTGGTACATCCACGCCCCGGGCCCGACGCCCAGGCCTGCGACGACCTGGAAGCCGAACGCGTCGCCCGGGTTGAGGTCCCGGTTGTCGACGACCTGGCTCGTGTCGTACTGGTCCGCGAGCAGGCCGGTCCGGTTGTTCGCCCAGCGGTGGGCGTGCAGGTGGAAGGTGTGGAGCTGGTTCCCGTGGCCGATGCAGATGAACTCGACGCGCTCGCCGAGCTTCGCCTCGTACATCGGCGTGTCCGGGGCGACCTTGTTGTTGATGGTCATGTCGTTGAAGACCATCGTGAACTGCTTCTGCGGCAGCACGTCCCCGACGCGGCGCACGACGAGCGCCCCGTAGAGGCCCGCGGCGAGCCCCTGCGTGCCGTGGTCGCCCCACGCGTGGTCGTGGTAGTGCCAGTAGCCCGCGCTGCCGGGCATCCAGATGCCGCGGTCGCGCGCCATCTTGACCGTCGACCAGGTGTACGTCCGCGTCTCGCCCGGCTCGTTGAACGAGTTGTTGAACGTGCTGCCGTCGCTGTTGACGTCGTAGTTCACGCCGTGCGGGTGGATCGAGAGGCGCTTGTCCGTCGTGTTGACGAGCGTGATCTCGAGGGTCTCGCCCTCCCACATCTCGAGGATCGGGCCGGGCACGGTCGCCTTGCCGCGCTCGAGGCCGTAGCCGACGAGGGTGTCGGAGATGCGCTCGGCGTACATCGTGATCTTGCGGACGTCGCCCGCGGCCGTGGCCACCGCACCGGTGGCCGCACCGGTCGTCGTCGCGGCGGCGGCCGGGGGTGCGGCGGCCACGCTGCCGCCGGCGCCCAGCAGCAGAGCGGCCGCGGGGCTCGCGGCGACGACGCCTGCCCCCGCGAGAAGCGCCCGTCGCGAGAGCGGCCTCGCGGGCGTCTCGGTCTCGGTCGTCGGGTCGGGCATGGGGACTCCTTCCGGGCGTACGGGGTCGTCCGGGCGGCTCGCGGGCGCGCCGGACCGGCGTGCCGGCGCTCGCCGTCACGCTGACCGGCACCACGTGGGCGCGCGGAGGTTCCCCGGGTGGTGCTGTGGGGGGTGCACTGTGGGCAGGACTGGGTCGTGCGGGGGTGTCCCGCGTCGCAGAGGGTCGAGACAGGTGCTCGGTCGTGCGGGGCTCGTCTCGCGGCCGGTGGGAGACCGACCGTGGGGCGAGGTCCGGGACCGCCGTGGTCCCGCCGCGGCACGCGTCGGTGCGCGCCGTCGGCTGTCGGTCCGGACGTCGAGCTCCCCTGCACCGACGTCCGGTCCCCTGGTCGGTTCCAGGGGCAACGAGGTTTATGACACCGCAGTCAGGGGTCGATGTCAACAGTTAGTCGAAAGTTGTGTCGACAACAAGCAAAAGTCCCCGGTCGACCGACACTTCTCCGCGCGCAACCCGCCGGGGCCACCGGGAGGGCGTGCCCCGTGCAGGCCGCCCGCGGTCCCTACCGGCCCCCGGCGGGTGTGCGACGCAGGCCCGTGGTGGAGTGACCGCGTGACGAACGATCCCCCCGCCTGGTCGGTCCGCGAGTCGGGCCTCGCGGTCGACTCCCCGGAGGCGGCCGCCTCGCTCCTGTCCCTCGCCAACGGCTACGTGGGCGTCCGCGGCGTCCTCGACGAGGTCGCCGCGGAGGACGACCCGGCGACGCTCGTCGCCGACGTCTACGAGGAGTTCGACCAGACCTACGCCGAGCGTGCCTACGCCTACCCCGAGGTCGAGGAGCGCCTGGTGCCCGTCGTCGACGCGTGGCGGCTCGGCTGGTCGGTCGACGGCGCACCGGTCGACGTGCGGACCGCCGACGGCGACCCGGGCCTCACGGGCGCGGTCGAGGCCCACGACCGGGTGCTCGACCTGCGCGCCGGCGTCCTGCGGCGCGAGCTGCGGTGGACCTCGCCGGCGGGCGGCACCGTGACGCTGCACAACGAGCGGCTCGTGCCGCTCGCGCGGCGTGCGGTCGTCGCGGCGCGCTGGCGGGTGCAGGCGCACGACGACGTGACCCTGACCCTGCGGCCCGTGCCCGACTGCCCGCACGGGGACGCGGAGGAGGACCGGGCGGCGCCCGGGCTGCGCACGGTCTCGTGCCGGCACGAGCCCGACGGCTCGTCGGTGCGTCAGCGCACCGTGCGCTCCGAGCGCGGCGTCGCGGTCGAGACGGCGCACGTCGTCGAGACCGCGGACGGCGTCTCGACCGTGTGGCACCACCGCGCCGGCGGCGCGTCGCTCACGGTCGACCTGCGCGCGGGCCAGTGGCTGAGCGTCGTCGTCCTCGCCGCGTACGCGGGCGGCGAGGGCGCGGACGCCCTGCCCGCGCACGCGCACGCGGTGCTCGCCGACGCCCGGCAGGCCGGGTGGGACGGCCTCGCGCGCGAGCAGACCGACGTCCTCGCCGACGTGTGGGCCCGGGGCGACGTCGAGCTCGACGGCGACGACGAGATGCAGCAGGCGATGCGGCACTCGCTGTTCCAGGTGGTGCAGGCGGCGGCACGCGTCGAGGGGGTCGGCGTGCGGGCCAAGGGCCTCACGGGCACCGGGTACGAGGGCCACGCGTTCTGGGACTCCGAGACGTTCGTGCTGCCCGTGCTCGACCACGTGCTGCCCGGCGCCGCCGCCGCGCACCTGCGCTGGCGGCACGCGACGCTGCACCGGGCGTGCGAGCGCGCGGCCGAGCTCGGCCTGCCGGGCGCGGCCTTCCCCTGGCGCACGATCAGCGGCCGCGAGTCCTCGGGCTACTGGCCCGCCGGGACGGCCGCGTTCCACGTCGCGTCGGCCGTGGCGCTCGCCGCCGTGCGGCACGTCGCGGCGACGCACGACGACGATCTCGCCCGGGACGTCGCCGTCGACCTCGCCGTCGAGACGGCGCGCCTGTGGGCCGGGCGCGGGCACCACACCGCGGCGGGCTTCCGCATCGACGGGGTGACCGGGCCCGACGAGTACACCGCGGTCGTGGACAACAACACGTACACGAACCTCATGGCGCGCAAGAACCTGCGCGCGGCCGACGAGCTGTGCGAGCGGTTCCCCGAGCAGGCCGCCCGGCGGGGCGTCACCGCGGACGAGCGTCGCGAGTGGCTCCGTGCGGCCGACCGCATGACCGTCCCGTACAACGCCGAGCTCGGCGTCACCGAGCAGTCGCAGGACTTCACGCACCACGCGCACTGGGACTTCGAGGCGAAGGGCACGGCCCGGTTCCCGCTCGACGACCACGTGCACTACGTCGAGCTCTACCGCCGGCAGGTCGTCAAGCAGGCGGACCTCGTGCTCGCGCTGCACACCGCGCCCGAGGAGTTCACCCCGGAGCAGCGGCGCCGGGACTTCGACTACTACGAGCCGCTCACCGTCCGCGACTCGTCGCTGTCCGCGCCGGCCCAGGCGGTGGTCGCGGCGGAGATCGGGTACGTCGACCTCGCCTACGCGTACGCGCGCGAGTGCGCGCTCCTCGACCTGTGCGACCTGCGCGCCTCGACCGACGGCGGGCTGCACGTCGCC
>JAQSXO010000327.1 GCA_029256625.1 Cellulosimicrobium sp.
CTCGAGAAGCTGAGCGCGATCCTCACGCGTCGCCCGAAGCGCGCCGAGGTCCCCGTGCAGTGCGAGGTCCAGCTCGTCGTCGAGTACTACGCTCGCTGACCCTCGCTCCGGACGCCTCGCTCACCGCTTCGTCGGCGAGCGAGGCGTTCGTGCGTCCGGGCGGCCCCGCCCGCCCTCGGGGTGAGACCGTGGTCCCCGTCGTGTCGTGCCCCGACGGCGGTCCCCGCCCTGGTGCGGGTAGTGTTTCGCGGAGTCGTGGGCCGTCTGCGAGGACCCGCGGCGACGTGGACCGTCTGCGCGCACGACGCGCGACGTCCGCGCACAAGGCACCGTGACTGGCACTGGAGGAAGAATGTCCCTGGGAGATGTGGCCGGCCTCATCGCAGCCATCGCGTTCGTGCTGCTCGTCGGCCTGCTCGCGGTGCCGCTCCTCAAGCTCGGCCGCGTGCTCGACGAGGCGCGCGCGAGCATCAAGGAGGTCACCGACCACTCGGTCCCGATCCTCGACGAGGCCGCGACCACGGTCGCCACGACCAACAGCCAGCTCGTCAAGGTCGACACGATCACGACGTCGGCCGCCCAGGTGAGCGAGAACGTGTCCGCGCTGACGGGTCTGTACGCCGCGACGTTCGGCGCCCCGCTGGTCAAGGTCGCCGCGTTCACCTACGGCGTGCGCCAGGCCGCCGCCCGCTCGTTCGGCGGTCGTCGGTCGTCGGGCCGGTCCACCGACCGCTCGGGACGTGCCGAGGGGTCGCGCTGATGCGCCGCGTGTTCTGGATCGGTGTCGGGGTCGCGATCACGGTCGTGGTGGTCGTGCGCGGAAAGAAGATCCTCGCGCGGTACGCGCCCGCGTCGCTCGTGGACCAGGCGACGGAGCAGGTCAACGGCCTGGGCGAGAAGGTCGTGGAGATCGCCCGCGACTTCCGCACCGAGTTCACGCTCGCGCGCGACGCGCGCGAGCAGGAGCTCATGGCGGCGCTCCTCGCGGAGGGCCAGGAGGACCCGGACGTCGTGCGAGCGCGCCGCGCGGCCGGCCGCCACGCGCGCCCGGCCGCGGGAGACCCCAGCCCCTTCGACGACACGGACGACGTCGAGGACCTCCTCGGTTACTCCTTCTAGGGCGCGCGGCCCGGCCGCGGCCCCACAGCACACCCGCCACGTACGACCCATCGACTTCACCCGAAGGACATCATGCGCACCGCCGAGATCCGCAAGCGCTGGCTCGACTACTTCGCCGACCGCGACCACATCGTCGTGCCCTCGGCGTCGCTCGTCTCCCCGGACCCGTCCACGCTGTTCACCATCGCGGGCATGGTCCCGTTCATCCCGTACATGACGGGGGAGCAGACCCCGCCGTGGGACCGCGCGACGAGCGTCCAGAAGTGCGTGCGCACCCTGGACATCGACGAGGTCGGCAAGACGACCCGCCACGGCACGTTCTTCCAGATGAACGGCAACTTCTCGTTCGGGGACTACTTCAAGGAAGGCGCGATCACCTACGCCTGGGACCTCGTCACGGGCGCGCGCGAGGAGGGGAAGTACGGGTTCGACCCCGAGAGCGTGTGGGTCACCGTCTACCACGACGACGACGAGGCGCGGCAGCTCTGGAAGCGCATCGCCGGCCTGCCGGACGAGCGCATCCAGGCGCGCGGCAAGAAGGACAACTACTGGTCCACGGGCCAGCCCGGCCCCGCGGGTCCGTGCTCGGAGATCTACATCGACCGCGGTCCCGAGTTCGGTCAGGAGGGTGGCCCCGTCGTCGACGAGGACCGCTACCTGGAGATCTGGAACCTCGTGTTCATGCAGTACGCGATCGACGACGTGAAGTCGAAGGAGGAGTTCCGGATCGTCTCGGAGCTCGCGCGCAAGAACATCGACACGGGCATGGGCCTGGAGCGCGTCGCCTACCTGCTCCAGGGCAAGGACAACCTCTACGAGATCGACGAGGTGTTCCCCGTCATCACGGCGGCCGAGGCGCTCTCGGGCAGGCGCTACGGCGCGAACCACGAGGACGACGTCCGCATGCGCGTCGTGGCCGACCACGTCCGCTCGGCGCTCATGATCATGAGCGACGGCGTGCGCCCCTCGAACGAGGGCCGCGGCTACGTGCTGCGCCGCCTGCTGCGCCGCTCCGTGCGCGCGATGCGCCTGCTCGGCGTCGAGGACCGCGCGATGCCCGCGCTGCTCCCCGTGAGCCGCGACGCGATGGCGCCGTCGTACCCGGAGGTCGCGACCGACTTCGAGCGCATCTCGAACGTCGCCTACACCGAGGAGGACGCGTTCCGCCGCACCCTCACCTCGGGGACGACGATCCTCGACACGGCCGTGTCCAAGGCCAAGAACGCCGCGGGGACCGGCGGGGTGCCGGTGCTCGGGGGCGACCAGGCGTTCGCGCTGCACGACACGTACGGCTTCCCGATCGACCTCACGCTCGAGATGGCCGCCGAGCAGGGCGTCCAGGTCGACGAGAAGGCGTTCCGCGCGCTCATGACCGAGCAGCGCCAGCGCGCCCGCGCGGACGCGCTCGCCAAGCGCTCGGGCGGCGTGGACACCGCCGCCTACGAGTCGCTCGCCGGCGAGCTCTCCGCCCCGGTCGAGTTCCTCGGCTACACCGAGTCCTCCGCCGCGGTGCGCGTCGCGGGCCTCCTCGTCGACGGCGTGCCCGCGCCGGCCGCGACCGCGCCGGCCGACGTCGAGGTCGTGCTCGACCGCACGCCGTTCTACGCGGAGGCCGGCGGCCAGCTCGCGGACCACGGCACGATCGTGCTCGACGGCGGCGCGACCATCGAGGTCGACGACGTCCAACGCCCGATCAAGGGCCTGTCGGTGCACCGCGGCCGCCTCGTGGAGGGGACGGCGGCCCTCGGCGACCCCGGCACCGCGACGATCGACCGCGACCGCCGCAAGGCGATCAGCCGCGCCCACTCGGCGACGCACATGATCCACAAGGCCCTCCAGGAGTCGCTCGGCAAGGACGCGACCCAGGCGGGGTCGGAGAACGCGCCCAGCCGCATCCGCTTCGACTTCCGTCGCTCCTCCGCCGTCCCGGGGGGCGCGCTCTCGGAGATCGAGGAGCGGGTGAACACCCAGCTCCAGGAGAACCTCGAGGTCACGGACCAGCTCATGCCGATCACCGAGGCGCGCGCCCTGGGCGCGATGGCGCTGTTCGGCGAGAAGTACGGCGACGTCGTGCGCGTGGTGTCGATCGGCGGCGACTGGTCGCGCGAGCTGTGCGCGGGCACGCACGTGCAGCAGACGGGCCAGCTCGGACTCGTCACGCTGCTCGGCGAGTCGTCGATCGGCTCGGGCGTGCGCCGCGTCGACGCCCTCGTCGGCGACGGCGCGTACGGGTTCCAGGCGAAGGAGCACGCGCTCGTGGGCCAGCTCACGGGCCTGCTCAACGTGCGGACCGAGGAGCTGCCGGACCGCGTGAGCTCGCTCGTGTCGCGCCTGCGCGACGCGGAGAAGGAGCTCGCGCAGCTCCGGCAGGGTCAGCTCCTCGCGGTGGCCGGCACGCTCGCCGCGGGCGCGGAGCTCGCGGGCGGCACGCGCGTCGTCGTGCACGACGCCGGCGAGGTCGCGTCCGCGGACGACCTGCGCGCGCTCGCGCTCGACGTGCGCGGACGCCTCGGCGAGGCGGATCCGGTCGTCGTGGCCGTCGGCGGTGTCGCGAAGGACCGCCCGCAGGTGGTCGTCGTGACCAACGCCTCGGCCCGGGCCGCCGGCCTGCGTGCGGGTGTCCTCGCCAAGGCGGCCGCCCAGACGCTCGGCGGCGGCGGCGGTGGCAAGGACGACATGGCCCAGGGTGGCGGCACGGACGCGTCCGCGCTGCCCGCCGCGCTCCAGGGCGTGCGTGACGGCGCCGCGGTCGCCGCGTGACGGGCGTCCCCCCGTTGCCCGGTGACGACGAGCGCGCCCCCCTCGCGCGGGGGGCGCGCCTCGCCGTCGACGTCGGCAGCGTGCGCGTCGGGCTCGCGGCGAGCGACCCCGACGGGCTCGTCGCGACCCCGGTCGAGACGCTCGCGCGCGACACGCGCACCGGCGCCGCCGTCCCTTCGGACGTCGCGCGGATCGCGGCCGAGGTCGGGGAGCGCGGGGCACGCGTGGTCTACGTCGGCCTCCCGCGCCATCTCTCCGGGAGCGAGGGTGCCGCCGCCCAGGGCGCACGGGCGTACGCTGGACTGGTGGCTCGCGTCGTCGCACCGGTGCCGGTGCACCTCGTCGACGAGCGGATGTCGACCGTCAGCGCCCACCAGGCGCTGCACGCGTCGGGACGCGCCGGTAAGAAGCACCGCAGCGTCGTCGACCAGGCCGCCGCCGTTATCATTCTGCAATCTGCTCTCGACGCCGAGCGGGGCGCGGGGGCGCGCGCCGGAGAACCTGTAGACCCGACAGGAGACCACCGACCGTGACCGCCAGCGCCGGCGCCGCCGCGCCCTCGTGGTGCTGCTCGTCTCCCTCCTCGTGGTGGGCGGCGCGGGGTACCTCCTGCTGAACAACGCCTCCGACCTCTTCGGGTTCGACAACCCCCTGGAGGCGAAGGACTTCGAGGGTCCGGGCACCGACCCGGTCGACGTCGTCATCGAGCCGGGCTCGACCGGGCGTGACATGGGCGCTGCACTCACCGAGGCGGGCGTCGTGGCCAGCTCGGCGGCGTTCGCCAAGGCGTTCGAGGAGAACCCGAACGCGGGGAAGATCCAGCCGGGCACCCACACCCTGCTCCTCGGCATGCCCGCCAAGGACGCCGTCGCGCGCCTCGTCGCGAACGACTCGCGCGTCGAGACCAAGATCACGATCCCCGAGGGCTTCACGGTCAAGCAGATCCTCGAGCGCTCGTCGTCGGTCACCGGTATCCCGGTCGCGGACTTCGAGGCGGCGATGGCCGACACCGCCGCCACCGGTCTGCCGGCCGAGGCCAACGGCAACTACGAGGGCTGGCTGTACCCGACGACGTACGTCCTCGAGCCGGGAGACGTCAACGCCACGGGCATCATCCAGGGCATGGTCAGCCAGACCACGAGCGAGCTCGCCGACCTCGGCGTCCCTCCGGAGCGCTTCCAGGAGGTGCTCACGATGGCGTCGATCGTCGAGTGGGAGGGCAAGAACGCGGAGCAGCGCGGGATGGTCGCGCGGGTGATCTACAACCGCATCGAGGACGGCATGCCGCTCGGCATGGACGCGATCGACGTCTACGGGCTCGGCAAGCCGGCCGACCAGATCACGACCGAGGAGTTCCAGAACCCCGACCTCCCCTATGCGTCGCGCGTCCACCAGGGCCTGCCTCCGACCCCGATCGGGAGCCCCAGCCGCGAGAGCGTGGAGGCGGTCATGAACGCCCCCGCCGGCCCGTGGCTCTGGTACGTCACGGTCAACCTGGAGACCGGCGAGACGAAGTTCACGGACAAGTACGCGGAGTTCGAGCAGTTCAAGCAGGAGTACCGGCAGTGGGTCGCGGAGAACGGCGGGTGAGCGCGAGGCGCGCGCCGCGACGGGCGGCCGTCCTCGGCCACCCCGTCGCCCACTCGCTGTCCCCGGTGCTCCACCGCTCCGCGTACGACGCGCTCGGCCTCGACGGGTGGACGTACGAGGCGATCGACACGACCGAGGAGCAGCTCCCGGCCCTGGTCAACGGGCTCGACGCGTCGTGGGCGGGCCTCAGCCTGACCATGCCGCTCAAGCACACGGTGATCCCGCTGCTCGACCACGTCGACCCGCTCGCGAACGTCGTCGGTGCGGTCAACACGCTCGTCGTGCAGCCCACGGGCGGCCGGCGCCCGACGTTCGTCGGGACGAACACCGACGTGCACGGGCTCGTCGCTGCGCTCCGCGAGGGACTGGGGGAGCGGGACGTGCGGAACGCCCTCGTGCTCGGCGCGGGCGCGACCGCCGCATCGACGCTCGCCGCCCTCGCCGAGCTCGGCTGCACCACGCCGACCGTGCTGGTGCGGTCGCTCGGGCGCACCGGCACGCTCCAGCGCGCCGCGCACCGCATGGGCGTCGAGCCGCGCTTCGAGGTCCTCGACCTGTCGTCCCCCGCACTGGTCGATCGCCTCGGGCGGGCCGACGCGGTCGTCGCGACCCTTCCGTCGCGCGCGGCCGACCCGGTGGCCGAGGCGCTGGCACAGGAGGCCGCGCCGGTCGCGGGCGTTCTGCTCGACGTCGTCTACGACCCCCGGCCCACCGCGCTCTCCGCGGCATGGGCCGCCGGGAGCGGCACCGTCGTGGGCGGCGAGCGCATGCTCCTGCACCAGGCGGCCGAGCAGGTGCGCCTCATGACCGGCAAGGTGGCCCCGCTCGCGGCGATGGACCAGGCGCTCGGGTCCGCACTCGGCGTCGCGGCCTGACGGGACGGTTGCCCGGAGGTCGGCGTCAGGCGACCGTGTACGCCCGGAGCGCCGCGTCGCCGAGCACGGTGGCGAGCCCTGCCCCGACGACCATGAACGGGCCGAAGGGGACCACGGTCTCGCGGCGCGCGCGGCGCGTGGCGACGAGCGCGAGCGCCCACACGCCGCCGAGCACGAACGGCAGGACGAGGCCGGTGACGAGCTCGCCCCACCCGAGCCAGGCGAGCGGCGTGCCCAGCAGCCCGGCGAGCTTCACGTCGCCGAAGCCGAGGCCCGGCGGGTACGCGATCCGCAGCGCCGCGTAGGCGCCGAAGCCCAGGAGACCGCCGGCGACCGCACGGCCGAGGGCGGCGCCGTCCCCGGCGGCGAGCGCCGCGGTGCCGAGCAGGAGCACCGCCGCGAGCCAGGACGGCAGGACGATCACGTCGGGCAGCCGGTGCGTGCGCGCGTCGACGACCGCCGCGACCGCTCCCGCCGCGGCGACGAGCACGAGGGCCGGCGTCGCCCACGACGGACCGGACCACCACGCCGTGCCGGTCGCGGCGAGCCCCGCGAGGACGACCCCGAGCGGCCCGGAGAACCGGAGCTCGCGGACCAGGTCGTCGCC
>JAQSXO010000328.1 GCA_029256625.1 Cellulosimicrobium sp.
TCCGGGTCCGTGCTGATGAACGACGCGATGGCGCCGAGCGCGTTGTAGACGAAGTGCGGGCTGATCTGGGCGCGCAGCGCGCGCAGCTCGGCCTGCGCGAGCGCGGTGCGCGAGGCCTCCAGCTCGCCGAGCTCGAGCTGGGCCGAGCACCACTGCGCGACCTCGCCCGTCGCGCGGACGAGCGGTGGGCGGACCGTGCCCGCGAACGCGACGACGACGCCGGCCACGCGACCGCCCGCGACGACCGGGGCCCCGACGGCGTCCGCGACGTCGCCGCTCGGGTCGTCGCCGTTCTGGTGGTCCCGGCTCTCGACGTGCCGCCGACCGGTGGCGAGCACGCGCTCGGCGACCCGGCGCGCGTCGGGCTCGAGCGTCGTGCTGCCGTCGAGCGCGACCGCGCCCTCGGCGGTGACCACCGCGAGCGCGTCCGCGCCGAGGAGCTGGCGCAGCGAGCGGGCCGCACGGCCGACGTCGTCGCCGTCGAGGCCGCCCCGCAGGTGCGTCGCGGCGCGCGACGCGAGGTGCAGGGTGCGGAACGTGGCGCGGTCCGAGTCGCTCCCGAGCTCGCGCGACCCGCGCGCGAGCCGCCAGGCGAGCACGAGCCCGAGGGTGAGCAGCACGCCCACGACGAGACCGGCGACGGCGCCGGCGAACACGGGCCCGGACATGCAGCGATCGTAACCAGCGTCACGTCCCGCCCCGCGTCCTCCGAAGATAAGGTGAGGCAACCCTACGAAAGGCGAAGGAACCCCTGTGCCGATCTCCCGGACCTCATCGTCCAGCCCTCGCGTGCGCGGCACGCTCGCCGGAGCGCTCGTGCTCGCCTCCGCCCTGCTCGCCGCCTGCTCGTCCGGACCTGCGGACAGCGGGCCGACCGCGACGGAGGACGCCACCGCCGCGGGGTACGCCGTCGAGCACGCGCGGGGGACCGCCGAGCTCGCGGCGGCGCCGCAGCGCGTCGTGACGCTGGAGCCCGTGGAGACGGACACCGCGGTCGCGCTCGGTGTCGTCCCGGTCGGTGCCGCCGTGCTGAGCGTCGAGGCCGGCGTTCCGGACTACCTCGGCGAGGAGGCGCAGGCGATCCAGGTCGTGGGCACGGTGCCCGAGCCGAGCCTGGAGGCCATCGCCGCGCTCGAGCCGGACCTCATCCTCGGCACCGAGTCGCGCCACGCCGACCTCTACGACCAGCTCGCGGGCATCGCGCCGACCGTCTTCATGGCGACGCAGACGGACCCGTGGCAGGAGAACGTACTGCTCGTGGGCCGCGCGCTCGGCCGCGAGACCGACGCCCAGGCCCTGCTGAACGCCTACGACGAGCGGTGCGCACAGCTCCAGGAGGACTACGACGTCACCGGGACGGCGCAGCTCCTGCGCCCGCGCGACGGCATCGTGTCCGCCTACGGCCCGCGGTCGTTCGCGGGCAGCACGCTCGAGTGCGTCGGGTTCTCGACGCCGAAGCAGGACTGGGGCGAGGACATCTCGGTCGACCTGTCGCCCGAGCGCGTGACCGAGGCCGCCGCCGACCTCGTCCTCGTCTCGGCCGCCGACCCGGCCGACCCGGCCGCCGTCCCGGCCGAGATCCCGCTCAACGCGGCGTCGTTCCCCGACGTGCGCGTCGTCGACCAGTCGTACTGGATCAGCGGCGTCGGCCCGCTCGGTGGCCAGGCCGTGCTCGACGACGTCGAGCAGTTCCTCCAGGACCGTGCCGCGTCCTGACCGGTCGGCCGGGGCCTCGGTCGGGAGCCGGGGAGGGAACGAGGCCGGGTGCCGGTTCCACCGGTCGCCCAACGTGCTCTTCCCGACGACGGTCGCACGCGTGCGCGACGTCGGACCGCGCCTCGTGCGCGTGACGCTCGCCGGCCCGGACCTGGCGGGGTGCGCCGACGTCGGGCTCGACCAGCGCGTGAAGATCCTGCTCCCCGGGCCGGGCGCGGACGAGCTCGCGCGGCGTGCGGGGCTCGCGGCCGAGAGCGCGTGGCGGCGCGAGTGGTCCGCGCTCGACGACGACGCGCGGCCGGTGATGCGCTCGTACACGCCCGTGGCCGTGCGGCCGCAGGTCGCCGAGGTGGACCTCGACCTGTACCTGCACGAGCCCGCCGGACCGGCGAGCGCGTGGGCACGCCGCGCGGCGCCCGGGGACCGGGTGCTGCTCTCGGCGCCGCACGCGCGGTTCGGCGTGACCGACCACGGCACCCAGTGGGACCCGGGGCCCGACGTCGCGCGCGTGCTGCTCGTCGGTGACGAGTCCTCGGCGCCCGCGGTGCGCGGCATCCTCGCGAGCCTGCGTCCCGACGTGCGGGCGCACGTGCTCGTGGAGGCCGACGACCCGGCCGACGCGCCGGTCGGCGACGTGCCCGGGACGGTGCGCGTCGAGCACGTGCCCCGCGCACGACGCCGCGGTGCCGAGCGGGCGGTGCTGGGCGCCGTCCGCGGCTGGGTCGCGGAGCACGGCCGGTCCGCTGCCTCTGCGGGCGACGGCTTCTACGCGTGGTGCGCGACGGAGAGCGCCACCGTCGCGCGCGTCCGGGCCGAGCTCGTGGCGGCGGGCGTGGCGCGGTCGCGCGTGCACGCCCAGGGCTACTGGCACGACCGCGCCCGGCCGGACGCGGCGGTCACACGAGGAGCGCGACCATGACGACGAACCCGACGAGGAAGAACAGCAGCACGCCGAGCCCGACGAGCAGACCCAGCGCGACGGGGTGCGCCTGACGCCACGGCACGAGGCGCGGGTCCATCCCGCGCAGCTGCGCGGGCGTGACTGGCTGGTGGACGGGGTTGAGCGGGACGCCGCGGTGCGCGAGGTCGAGCGCGACGGCCGAGAGCTGGTCGCGGTCCCACATCTGCCCGACGAGCAGGGCCAGGCGCTTCGTCGGCCCCACGACGATGAGGTGGTGCGTCGGTGTCATGCCCCCGAACCCCATGCTGTCGACGGTGACGACGCGCTCGATCTCGGCGACCGTGAACCGCCGCGGCCGGCCCCAGCCCTGGACCGTCACGGACCCGTCGCCGAACGTGACGCGGGAGCGGTCGGTGAAGCGGCGCGCGAGCACGTACGTCAGCGGGATCATCGCGAGCACGACGCACGCGTAGCCGAGCGCGAGGGCGAGGTTGCGCGTGCTGATCCCCACGGAGACCGCCGTCAGCCCGAGGATCGGCACGAGGATCGCGACGAACGCGAGGTTGGCGCGTACCACGCGGCGCTTGGCGTCGTCGTGCAAGGTCAGCTCCGTCACGGGCGGCATCGTCCCACGGCACCCCGCCCTCGCGCCGGGTGGTCCGCCCGGACGGCGCACGGTTCGACGGTGCCGTTCTCGCTCGTCGACCACGACGGTGTGGAGCTCGCGCGGCCCGAGCGGGGCTGACTCCCGTACGGCCTGTCGGTGCGGGGTGCTCAGGAGCCGCGGAACAGGCGCTTGCGCGACCGCGGGTCGCCGGCGGAGCCGGCGGGCAGGTCGTAGGCGCTCGTCCACACCGGGACGTCGTCGGGCGGCAGCGCCCGGGCGCGGACCGCGGCCTCGTGCAGGTGCCGCGCGACGGCACCGAAGCTCTCGCGGCACGAGAGCTGACCCTCGACGAGGGAGAGCGTGACGGTGGTGCGGTGCGCGGCGCCGTCGGGCTGGATCGTCGCGACGGCCCGCCCGTGGGAGAAGAAGGCCGCCGCGCGCGGGGTGACGAGGCGGAGCACGTCGAGGTCGTCGAGGAAGAACGCGCGGGCCGCGCCCCCGACCTCCCACAGCGCCGCGCCCTCGCGGTGCGCGACGTCGGACGCTCGGCGCTTCCAGCGCAGCGCACCGAACGCGGCGGCGACCCACCCCGCCGCCGTCTCGGGGTCGGTGGCGAGCACGAGGCTGCACGCGGAGAAGCTCCCCCGCGGCGGGTCGGACGTGATGCGGACGGGAGGGCGAGCCACGCCCGTCACCGTAGCCCGTCCGGGTCGGGACCCTCGCCGAGGCCGGCGAGCGCCCGCAGCAGGACGTCGTGACCGGACCGTGCGGCCCCGGGCAGCCAGGCGGCGAAGACGGCGCCGAACGCGAGCGGGACGAGCGCGACGAGCCACGCGACCCCGTTCTGGTAGACGGCGCCGAGCGTCGCGATCCCGGCGGCCGCGGCGAGCCAGATCGCGACCAGGAGAAGATCCAGCCCGCTCGGCGCGACCGCCCCGCGCACCCGGACGCCGTCGGGCTCCTGGGTGAGACGGGCCCGCAGCACGCTGTGACCGCTCGCGTGCGCGCCGCTGGCCCAGCGCCGCGCGACCAGCACGTCGCCGCGCACGCGGACCCGGACCTCCCGCCCGCGGCGGGGCAGCTCTGCGGCGCGCTGCCGGACGTCGGCGGTCGAGACCCGCGGGAGGAGCAGGTCGACGGGGACGCGGAGCACGGCGCCGAGCCTAGGCCGTCAGCAGCAGCGCGAG
>JAQSXO010000329.1 GCA_029256625.1 Cellulosimicrobium sp.
CGCCTGTCCGTCCTCGACCTCGTGCCCGTCCGCTCGGGCCAGTCCAGCACCCAGGCGGTGCGGGCGTCGCTCGACCTGGTCCGCCTCGCGGACCGGCTCGGGTACGAGCGGTACTGGTTCGCCGAGCACCACAACATGCCCGCGGTCGCGGCGTCGACGCCGCCCGTGATGATCGCCGCGGCGGCGTCGGTCACCGACCGCATCCGGGTCGGCTCGGGCGGGGTCATGCTGCCCAACCACGCGCCGCTCGTCGTCGCGGAGCAGTTCGCGGCGCTCGAGGCGATCGCCCCCGGCCGGGTCGACCTGGGGATCGGCCGCGCGCCAGGCTCGGACCCCGTCGTCACGCAGCTCCTGCGCATCACCGGCCCGACGGCCGACGTCGACCGCTTCCCGCAGCACGTGACCGACATCCTCGCGCTCATGAGCCCGCAGGGTGCGACGCTGCGCCTCACGAGCGGGCAGGTCTACGACGTGCACGCGACGCCCGCCGCCGACGGCGCACCGACCGTCTGGCTCCTCGGGTCGAGCGACTACTCGGCGCGCCTCGCGGCCGAGCTCGGGCTCCCCTACGTGTTCGCGAACCACTTCTCGGGCCAGGGCATCGACGAGATCCTCGCGCTGTACCGCGAGGGCTACCGCCCGAGCGAGGCGTTCCCCGAGCCCCGTACGTTCCTCACCCTGAACGCCGTCGTCGCCGAGACGGAGGACGAGGCACGTGCCCGCGCGCTCCCCCAGGCACGCATGATGGCGCGGCTGCGCACCGGCCAGGCGCTCACCGCGCTCGAGACCGTCGAGGAGGCGGAGGCCGCACCCCTCGACGGTGCGGCCGGCCAGATGGTCGAGGACAGCCTCCTGCGCTGGGCCGTCGGGACGCCCGACGACGCCGCGGCCGAGGTCCGCCGGCTCGCCGAGCGCCACGGCGTCGACGAGGTGATGGTCGTCCCCGTCGCCGCGTCGCGCGCCGACGAGGACCTGGACTCCACGCCGGGCCGCGCCCGCACGCTCGAGCTCCTCGCGGGCGCCCTCGCCGCCTGACGGTCGCTCCGCCGAGGTCGGCGGGAGGCGGTAGCGTCGCGCGCATGACGACGACGTACGACGACGCGTCCTGGCACTCCGGCGGCGAGGGCTACCCGCCCGAGGCCGGCCCCGAGGCGGGCGCGACGCACATCGGCATGTTCCTCGCGTGGGCGGTGCTCGCGGGCCACGTCTCGGACGAGCTCACGGAGAACGCCGCAGACGGCCTCGCCGCGTTGCGGGAGCGCACGACGACGCCGGGCGCCTTCGTCCACGACCTGTGCGACGGCACGCTCGTCGACGACGACCTCGACGACGTCGGCGCGGCGTTCGCCAGCGCGTACTACGCGGGCGACGAGGACGACGGCGGCCTCTACCTCGAGGACTACGTCGACGCCGTGAGCCCCGGCGACGGCGCGCCCGAGGACGTGTACCGCGTGCCGGACACGTGGGAGACGTACGAGCTCGTCGGCCCGCTCGTCGACGCCCGGTTCTCCCAGTGGGAGGACGAGGGTCGGCCCACGGTCCTGCGGCACCGCGCCTGAGACGCGTCCGAGATGACCGCCCCCACGGCCGTGACCCGGCTCGCCACGGTGCTGCGCGCCGACAACCCCGGCCCGATGACGCTCGACGGGACCCGCTCGTACGTGCTCCGCGCACCGGGGTCGACGACGTGCGTCGTCGTGGACCCCGGGCCCGACGACGCGGCGCACCTCGACGCGCTGGCGGCGGCCGGGCCGGTCGAGCTCGTGCTCGTCACGCACCGCCACGCCGACCACACGGCCGGGGCTCCGGGTCTGCGCGAGCGGACCGGGGCGCCGGTGCGCGCCGCGGACCCGGCGCACTGCCACGGCGGCCCGCCCCTGCGCGACGGCGAGGTGGTCGAGGCCGCGGGACTGCGCGTCGTCGTCCTCGCCACGCCGGGCCACACGGCCGACTCGGTCTGCCTCGTGCTGCCCGACGACGGCCCGGTCACCGCGCCCGGTGACGTCGCGACCGTGGGCGCGGGGTTGCCGTCGGGCACGACGGTCCTCACCGGGGACACCGTTCTCGGGACCGGCACGACGGTGATCGCGGAGCCCGACGGCTCGCTCGGCGACTACCTCGCGAGCCTCGACGCGATCGAGGCGGTCGCCTCCGCGGGGCCGGGCGGGGCGACCGGTCTCCCCGGCCACGGGCCGGTCGTCGACGACCTCGCGTCCCGGGTCCGGGCGTACCGCGAGCACCGGCTCGCGCGCCTCGTCCAGGTGCGCGAGGCGCTCGCCGTGCTCGGGCTGGCCGCGGACGCGGACGAGGCGACGGAGCGCGTGGTCGCGCGCGTCTACGCCGACGTCGACCCGTCGGTGCGGGGCGCGGCCCGGCAGTCCGTCGCCGCCCAGCTCGCCTTCCTCGCCCGGGCCGGGGCGGGCACCCGGACGGGCACCGACCCGGACGTCCCGCGCGCGCCGGGCGGCGACCGCTGAGTGTCGGTGGTGCCCGGCAGGATGGCGGGATGACGACACCACGGCTCGGTATCGCGTTCGTCCCGACCCACGCGCCGGAGAGCCTGCGGCGGCTCGCCACGACCGCCGAGGAGGCGGGTCTCGACGACCTCTGGGTGTGGGAGGACTGCTTCAAGCAGTCGGGCCTCGGCTCGGCGGCGGCCGCCCTCGCGTGGACGGACCGCGTGCGCGTCGGGATCGGCCTCATGCCGGCGCCGCTGCGCAGCACCGCGATCACCGCGATGGAGGTCGCGACGCTCGCCCGGATGTTCCCCGGCCGACTCGTCGCGGGCGTGGGCCACGGCGTCCAGGCGTGGATGGGGCAGGCGGGGGTCCGCGTCGCGTCGCCGCTGACGCTGCTGCGCGAGCACACCTCCGTGCTCCGCAGCCTGCTCGCGGGCGAGGAGGTCTCGACGGCGGGGCTGTACGTCACGCTCGACGCCGTGCGGCTCGACTGGCCGCCGACGGAGCCGGTCCCGCTGTGGCTCGGCGGCGTCGGCCCCCGGTCGCTCGCGCTGGCGGGCGAGCTGGGCGACGGCCTGATCCTCGCGAACGCGCTCACCCCCGACGACGTGCGGGAGGCGGTCGGGGCGGCGCGCACCGGTGCGGACGTGAGCCCGACGGGTGACGGCTTCGACGTCCACGCGACGCTCATCGCGGCGACGGGGCCGGACGCGCAGGAGCGCGTGGACCGCGAGGTGCCGCTGTGGGGCAAGGAGGCCGGTCAGGGCATCGGCGCCGGTGGCGACGCCGCGACGATCGCGGCGGCCGTCCTGGCACTGGCGGACGCGGGCGCGACCGCCGTCGCGGTCCAGCCGACCGCCGACGAGCCGGACGTCGAGGGGTTCGTCCGCTTCCTGGGCCGGGAGGTCGCGCCGCTGCTCACCGCCCGCTGACGCGCACGGCGTCCGCGGACGCCTCGGAGCGCTGACGCTCGCGCAGCCCGTGCACCAGGGCGACGACCGCGCACACGAGCGCGACCGCGCCGACGGCGAGCGCGAGACGCACGGGGAAAGCGGCGTAGAGGTCGGACACCTCGCCGACCGGGAGCCCCCACTCGACCGCGGTCTCGCGCAGCTCGCCCGCGAGGACCCCGACCCGGCCGGGCACCCGCGACGCGACCGCGGCGACCCAGCCGAGGAGCTCGAGGATCACGGAGGCCGCGGAGTAGGCACCGGTCGCGAGGGGGATCACGGGGACACCCTAGCGGGACCGGACACCGCGGGCATATCCGGCACACCCCTGAGAAACCCCTGGCGGGACCCTCAGAGCAGCGGCTTCGCGAAGCAGAGCGCGACGTGGTTGTCGCCGACGTACGGCGGGAACTGCTCGACGGCGCGGTACCCGAGCGAGCGGTAGAGCGCGATCGCGCCGGGCTGGCGGATGCCCGTCTCGAGCAGGAGCCGGCCCGCCCCACGCTCGCGCGCGACGGCCTCGAGCCCGTCGAGGAGCCTGCGGGCCGTGCCGGTCCTCCGTGCCGGTGCGCGCACGAAGACCTTCTTCACCTCGAGCGCGTCCGCGGGCGCTCCGGGGGCCGGGCGCCGCAGCGAGGCGCACCCGACGGCGTCGTCGTCCCGGTACGCGACGAGGGTCGCGACGACCTCGGTGCGCAGACGGGCGTCGACGGCGTCGAACCCTCCGGCGGCGTCGAGCCCGGCGAACAGCTCGGGGTAGAGCGCCGCCGAGGACGTCTCGTGCATCTCCCGCCGCAGCGCTGCCGCGTCCGGGTCGTCCCACGGGACGGCGCGGACCTCCACGACCCCTCCGGCGGGAGCGGGCGCGCGCGGGGTCCCGGGAGCGGTCGCCAGGTCGAGCGCGAAGCAGCGCGAGAGCGGGTGCCCGGCGTAGTGGCCGTACGACTCGATCGGGACGTAGCCGAGCGAGAGGTACAGGTCGATCGACT
>JAQSXO010000330.1 GCA_029256625.1 Cellulosimicrobium sp.
AGGTCGCGGCGCACGACGTCGTCGATCGTGACGCGGTCGAGCACGTCGCGGACGCTCGCGCGGAGGGCGACCCAGACCTCGAGGAGCGCGGCCGCGGAGCCCTCGTACTCGAGGCTCGGCGGTCGCTCGTCGCGCACGGTCACGAGCGGTCCGTCGACGGCGCGGAAGACGTCGGCGAGGGTGACCTCGGTCGCGGGGCGGGCGAGGCGGTGGCCGCCGGAGCGACCGCGGACGCTGGCGACGATGCCGGCCCGGCGCAGGTCGCCGAGGATGCGTTCGAGGAAGCTCACGGGCAGGCCCTGGCCCGACGCGAGGTCCTCCGCCCGCACGGGGTCACCGTGGGGTGACGCCGCGAGCTCGGCGCACGCCCGCACGGCATAGTCAGCCTTCGCCGAGACACGCATGAGGACATTGTGCCGTGCGCGGGGTGGCCGACCGCCGTGCCGGGCCCGGGCGGGAGCGATCTCACCCGCGCGGGCCCTGCTCACCCGTTCGGGTTCCCCTCTACGCTGTGACCCGTGGACGTGCGCGAACGCAACAACGTGCGTGTCGCGGGGCCGTCGGACGCACCGACGATGGTCCTCGCGCACGGCTTCGGTTGCGACCAGTCGATGTGGCGCTTCGTCGCGCCCGTCTTCGCGGCGGACCACCGGGTCGTGCTCTTCGACCACTCGGGGTGCGGTGCGTCCCACCCGGCCTCGTGGGACCCCGCGCGGCACGCGGAGCTCGCGGGGTACGTCGCGGACCTGGTCGAGATCGTGGAGGACGTCGCGGACGAGCCTGTGATCCTCGTCGGCCACTCGGTGAGCGCGGTGATCGCGCTCCTCGCCGCGGCGGAGCGGCCCGACCTGGTCGACCGCCTGGTGCTCGTCGGCCCGAGCCCCCGGTACATCGACGACGAGGGGTACCGCGGCGGGTTCTCGGCGGAGGAGATCGACGAGCTCCTCGAGACGATGGACGCGAACTACCTGGGCTGGACGCAGGCGATGGCGCCGGTGATCGTCGGGAACCCCGACCGGCCGGCGCTGGGGGACGAGCTCGCGGAGGTCTTCCGCCGGAACGACCCGGCGATCGCCCGGCAGTTCGCGCGCGTGACGTTCCTCGGCGACAACCGGGCGGACCTGGCGCGCGTGCGGACCCCCAGCCTCGTCGTGCAGAGCCGCGAGGACGTCATCGCCCCGCCGTCGGTAGGTCGCTACGTGCACGAGCACCTGCCGGGGAGCGAGCTCGTCGTCATCGACTCGGTCGGGCACTGTCCCAACCTCTCGCACCCGGCGCTCCTCGTCGGGGCGATGCGGGACTGGCTCGGGGCCCCCTGATGGTGATGTCGCGCGCCGAGCGCTGGGTGCTCGCGCCCGTCGCGCTCCTGCTCCTCGACTCCGAGGGCCGCGTCATCGACGCGAACGACGAGTTCCTGCGGCTCCTGGACGTCCCGGACGTCGAGGCCGTGGCAGGACGCCGGCTCGCCGACCTGCTCACCGTGGGGGGCCGTATCTACTGGGAGACGCACCTCGGCCCGCGCCTGCACATCGAGGGCCGGGTCGACGAGGTCGCGGTCGAGCTCCGCACGCCGGGGGGCCGGGAGCCGGTGCTGCTCACGGCGATCGGTCGGGAGGTCCGGGGCGAGCACCTCGTCGAGGTCGCGATGCTGGGCGCGCGGGAGCGGTCCCGCTTCGAGCAGGAGCTCGTGGGGGCCCGGCGCGCGGCCGAGGAGGCCGAGCGCCGCGTCCGGCTGCTGCACGGCATCGCGGCGGACCTCGCGAGCGTCGCCGGGCTCGACGGCGTCGCGTGGGTGCTGCTCCGGGCGGCGGTGACGATGCTCGGGGCGGGTGACGCCGCGCTGTGGACGCCCCAGGAGGGTGGCCCGCTCCGGCGCTGGGGCGGTGCGGCGGGCGTGACGGCCCCGACGATCGACGAGCTGGCCGAGGCGGGCGTGCGCGCGGACGGGACCGTCGTCGTCCCGCTGCGCACAGCCGGGGCGCTGCTCGGCGTCCTTGCGCTGGAACCCCGCCGGGCGGCGGGTTCCGAGCCGGTCGACCTCCGTACCGCGGCGGCTGCCGGGCAGCTCGCCGCGCTCGCGCTGGCGCGCGCGACGACCCACGAGCAGAGCGTGTCGGTCGCGAGCGAGCTGCAGGGCGCGATGCTCTCGGACGGGATCGTCGCCGACCCCCAGGTCGAGATCGCCGCCTGCTACCGCCCGGGCGTCCACGACCTGCAGGTCGGCGGCGACTGGTACGACACCTTCCGCGTCGCGCCGGACGTCGTCGCGCTCTCGGTCGGGGACGTGGTCGGGCGCGGGCTCAAGGCCGCGACCGCGATGGGGCAGCTCCGGACGGCGGTCCGCGCGGCGTCGGACACGGGCCTGCCGCCGGAGGAGGTGGTCGAGCGGCTCGACCGCTTCGTGGACCGGACCGGCACGGGGTTCATGGCGAGCCTCGTGTACGGGGAGCTGGACCTGCGAGAAGGGGTGCTGCGCTACACGTGCGCGGGTCACCTGCCGCCGCTGCTCGTGCGCGCCGACGGGTCCGCGGGCTACCTGTGGGAGGCGCGGTCCACCCCGCTCGGCGTGCGAGGCACGACGCCGCGCGTCGCCGACACGGTCACGCTCGCGCCGGGCGACCTGCTGCTCCTCTTCACCGACGGTGTCGTCGAGCGCCGCGACCGGCCGCTCGCGCTCGCGCTCGACGAGCTCGCGGAGATCGTCACGAACGCGCTCGGGGCCGGGCTGAGCGGCGCGGAGCTGCTGGAGGCGGTCGTCGCGCGCGCGCCGGAGGACGACGACGCGTGCCTGCTCGCGGTGCGCTGGCTCGGCCCGGAGGCGTCGGGCGTGCCCGCGACGGAGACGTCGCGCGTGGCGTCAGCGGACGAAGAAGGGGCCGGCTGAAGGGTCGGCGAGCCGGCCCAGCGCGTGGCCGAGGCGCTCGACGGTGGAGCGCGCGAGGTCGTCGGGCAGGTCGTCCGGGGCGAACCACGCGACCGCGAGCGACTCGTCGTCCGCGACGTGCGCCGCCGCCGCGGCGGCGGGGGACACGGGCCGGCACAGGAACGCGAGGTCGAGGTACTGCGAGCGGTCGCCGTTCGGGTACTCGACGGGCTCGGTGACCGTCACCGCGACGAGCGTGTCCACGACGACCTCGACGCCGGTCTCCTCGCGCACCTCGCGCGCGAGCCCGACCGCCGGGTCCTCTCCGGGCTCGAGGATCCCGCTGATCACGGCCCACTCCCCGGTGTCGGCGCGCTGCCCGAGCAGCAGGCGCCCGTCGTCGTCCACCACGACGGCCGACACGCCCGGCATCCACAGGAGGTCGGTCCCGATGCGGGAGCGGAGCGCGGCGACGAACTCGGGGATCGGCATGTCCCGAGCCTAGGTCGTCCGACCGGCAGGTGAGACGCACCGTCCGGCCCTCGGAGGCCCTGTGCTACGGTCACCTGGTGACTTCTCAGTGGTATTGGCGCTTTACGCAGGCTCCCGGTGGGGCCGTGCGGGCGTTCGCCTGACCACAGATCACCACCCGGAGCCAGCACAGGGCCTTGGACGCGGACCGCGTCCGGGCCCTTCGTCGTGAGACGGGCCGCTCCGGGACCACGGGCGGCAGCAGGCCGGTGAAGCGCCGCTGGGCATCGCTGGGCACTCCGGCTCATGGCGGTCCCAGACCCCCGCCGCACAGACCAGGAGCCTCCCGTGACCAGCACGACCACCCCGCCCGAAGCCGCGGCGTCCGACGCGTCGACCGACCGCGTGACGAGTACCGTCGACCCCGTGGACAGCCCCGAGCTCCAGGCCCGCACGAGCGACCTGCGGGTCCGCGCGCTCGACGCGCTCCCCGCGCCGCGCACGATGCTCGCCGACCTGCCGCTCGGCGCGACGCGCAGCGACCTCGTGACGACGTCGCGCCGCGAGGTCCGCGACGTCCTCGCGGGCGACGACGACCGCCTCCTCGTCATCGTCGGCCCGTGCTCGGTGCACGACCCCGAGGCCGCGCTCGAGTACGCGGGCCGCCTCGCCGCCGTCGCGCACGAGCTGGCGGACGACCTGCTGATCGTCATGCGCGTGTACTTCGAGAAGCCGCGCACCACGGTGGGCTGGAAGGGCCTCATCAACGACCCGCACCTGGACGGGTCGCACGACGTGCACCACGGCCTGCGCCTCGCGCGCGAGGTGCTGCTCGGCGTCCTCGACGCCGGCGTCCCGGCCGCGTGCGAGTTCCTCGAGCCGACGAGCCCGCAGTACATCGCCGACGCGGTGTCGTGGGGCGCGATCGGCGCGCGCAACGCCGAGTCGCAGGTGCACCGCCAGCTCGCCTCGGGGCTGTCCATGCCCGTCGGGTTCAAGAACGCGACCGACGGCGACGTGCAGATCGCGGTCGACGGCTGCATCACCGC
>JAQSXO010000331.1 GCA_029256625.1 Cellulosimicrobium sp.
GCGGCGGGACCGGTCGGGGGTCACGACCGTGACGACGCCGTAGACGAGCAGGGCGACGGCGCCGGCGGTGAGCGCGGTCGGACCCCAGGACGCGTTCGTCAGGTGGCCGACGAGGGGCACCGAGTACACGACGCGGCCCTGCACCTGGCCGGGCACGATCGGGTCGTCGGCCGCCCCGTTCGCGTCGCCGCGGGTGGTGAAGCCGGCCACGCGCTCGCCACCCCACGTGACCCCCACCACGCGGTGGGTCACGAGCGTGGGGTCGCCGGAGACCGGCTGGAAGGTCACGACGTCGTCCACGCGGACCTCCGCGGGGTCGACGGGCCGGACCACGACGACGTCGCCGGGCGACAGCGCCGGCTCCATCGACCCGCTGAGCACCGTGAGCGGCGTGGCGCCGAGGAGCGCGGGGACCGCGACGACCGCCGCGGCGAGCGCCAGCAGCGCCACCATGACGACGCCGACGACGACGGACCACGCCCGGTGGAGCGGCGCCACGGCGGTCATGACGCGACCCCCTGGGGCCAGGAGAGCAGGTCGTCGGTCGCGACGCCGTCCTCCGTGATCTCCCCGGTGGTCCCGGGTGCGGAAGGTGCCTGCCCGACGCCGGTCTGCGGACCACCGGCCGGGGCGTCACCGGGTGGCGCGTCGGTCGGCGCCTCGTCGGCCGGTGCCTCGGTGGCGGGCGTCTCGGTGGCGGGTGTCTCGGTGGTCGTCGCGTCGGGGCCCGACTGCGGGTCCGCGGGCGTCGTCGGGACGGCCTCGGCCGTGGCGACCGGTGTCGCGACCGAGACCGACGGCGCGGGCGCGGCCTGCGTGTCGCGCCACAACCGGGCGTCGTCGAGCGCCTCGTCGCCCGCCCGGACCTGCCAGAGATCGGCGACGAGGGAGCCCTCGGGCAGGACGGATCGCGTGTCCCGGACGCTCCCTGCCCCGTTCGTCGTGCCGTCGGCGCTCGCCTCGAAGGGCCACTCCACGACGAGGGCCACGTCGAGCGTCGTCGCGCCGGCGGCGAGCTCGACCGGGACGTCAGGCGACCCGTCGAACACCAGCTGCCCCTGGGTGTCGAGGACGCCGGTGGTCACCACCGCGCCGTCGCGCCGCAGCTCCACCGTGACGTCCAGCGCGTCGGGCAGCGGCGCGCCGCTCCACGCGGGCACGCCGAGGCGCAACCTGGCGTCGAGGTTGTCCCCCGCGAGGCCCGTGACGAGCCGGTAGTCCGTCGTGGCCCGCGTGCCGGGCGCGACCAGCACCGGGGCGGCCTCTTCCTGCGACGCGAGCTCGACGTCGAGCGCTCCGGCCGTCACGACGGCGGGTGCGGCGAGCGCGTCGTCCCGCCAGGCCGCGGTCGTCGTCCCCGTCGCGCCGACGAGCAGCACGACGACCGCCCCGGTGGCGAGGATGGCTGTGCACCTCATGGTGATGCTCCTTCCCGTCTCGACGCCGACCGTCGGGTGCGCGCTCCCGGGACGGGCGGTGCGCCGTCCCGGGAGCGGTCCCGGCGTGCGGCGTCGGTCAGCGGACCTGCTCCAGCGTCACGTGGAGGCCGTCCAGGTACGCCTGGGTGGTCATGAGGTCCTGGGCCTGGACCTGGTGCGGGAACGCCGCGACGACGAGCACCTGCAGCTCCTGGCCGCCCGTCCCCTCGAACTCGAGGTCGAAGGGTTCGCCCACGTCGCGCGCCGGTCCCATGACGTTGCCGTCGTGGTCGGTGACCACGAACTTCAGGCCGAGGCCCTGGGCGAGCTCGCCGCCCTGCTGGCCGGCGCCGTGCACGGCGAGGTGCGCCCGCATGTTGTCGCCCTCGGTCTTCGCGGTCACGCGCGTCTGGCCGAGCACGTAGTCGCCGGGCACGGCCTGCCACGCGCCGAGGTCGTCGATCGGGTGGCCGACGACCGCGCCCGTGTCGGGCCCGCTCCCGTCCGGGTCGAGCCGCTGGAACTCGGTCGCGACGGTGCCGTTCCAGACCGTCTGCTCCTCGCCGAGCCAGGCCGCGTCCCAGCGCAGCCCGCCGCCGACCTCGCCCGCGAGGTCCGTCACGTCGGGACGGTCCGGCGAGACGTCGAACCACCGGGTCTCCTGCGCGTCGACGTCGAGGAAGCCGCTGCGGATCTCCCCGCCCGCGACCCCCGCCTCGTCGTGCCACAGCGCGAACGTGCCGCCTGCACCGAGGAGCAGCGCGCCCCCGGCGACGCCGGCGACGACTCCCTTGATCTTCGTGTTCATGGTGGGCGTTCCCCTTCGTGCGTCGCGTTGCGCGTCCCGCGAGGGTGCTCGTCACGGGAGATCTGCTCCGTCTCGACGACTCGCCGCCGCAACGGTCCCCAGTCTTCGGCGGCGCGGGGTCGTGCCCGGACCAGGACTAGGGGAAACCCCAACGGCTCGACGTCCGTCGGACCCGGACCCGCGCCGAGCACGACGACGGGGCCGTCGTCCCGCGGACGACGGCCCCGACCTCGTGGCGGAACGGGTGGGCTACAACCCGTACTCCTCGAGGAACCGCAGCCAGACCTCGCTCACCGTCGGGTACGACGGCACCGCGTGCCACAGGCGCCGGAGGGGGACCTCGCCCACGACGGCGATCGTCGCGGCGTGCAGCATCTCCGCCGCGTCGGGGCCGACGAACGTGGCGCCGACCACGACCTCGCGCGCGGCGTCGACGACGAGCTGGGCGCTGCCGGCGTAGTCCTCGGCGCGCACCGCGGCGCCGGACACGTTGGCGAGGTCGTACCGCACGACCCGCACGTCGAGCCCGGCCTCGCGCGCGGACGCCTCGGTGTGCCCGACGGCCGCGACCTCGGGGCGCGTGAACACGACCTGCGGCGACGCGACGCCGTCGGCGGTCGCGGCGAACCGCGACCACGGCTCGGGCGCCGACCCGACCGCGGGCGGTCGCTCCCCCGCCGTCGGCGCCCCGTCGGTGTCCGGGTCGCCGAAGCGGGCCGCGACGACGTCGCCCGCGACGCGACCCTGGTACTTGCCCTGGTGGGTCGTCGCGACGCGCCCGGTGACGTCGCCCGCCGCGTACAGCCAGCCGCCGCCATCCTCGGAGCCGCCGGGCGCCACCCCCTGGACGAGCATCGTGTCGTCGACGTCGAGCGCTCGCCCCGGGACGAGCCCGACCGTGTCGACGCCGAGGTCCTGGGTCCGCGGGACGCGGCCGGTCGCGACGAGGACGCGCTCCGCGCTCACGGGCGACACGTCCGGCGCCTCGTCGGTGCCGGCCTCGCTCCGCCGCGACCCGACGGCCGAGAGCGTGAGGCGCACCCCGCCGTCGGGCAGCGCCTCGACCGTCTCGGTGCCCACGCCGAGGCGCACGTCCACGCCGAGCTCCCGCAGGGACGCAGCCACCGCCTCGCCCGCCCACGGCTCGGTGCGACCGAGGAGGCCGCCGCGCGACAGCACGGTGACGCGGGACCCGAGGTCGGCGAACGCGACGGCCATCTCCGTCGCGACGACGCCCCCGCCCACGATCGCGAGCGACTCCGGGACGTCCTCGACGGCCGTGGCCTCGCGGCTCGTCCACGGGTTGACGTCGGCGAGGCCGGGCACGTCCGGGAGCACGGGGACGCTCCCCGTCGCGACGACGACCGCGTGCCGGGCCGCGAGGCGCCGCGCGCGCGGGAGGTCGTCGGGGTCGGCGTCCGACTCCTCCGGGACGACCTCGACGAGGCGCGGGCCGACGATGCGCCCGAGCCCGCGCACGAGCGCGATGCCCGCACCCTCGACCCAGGAGACCTGCCCCGCGTCGTCCCAGTCCGCGACCATGGCGTCGCGGCGTGCGAGGACCGCGGGGACGTCGAGGTCGTCCTCGACGCCGACCCCCGGGACGCCCTGCGCCTCGGCGCGCGCCGCGCCCGGGCGCAGGAGGGTCTTGGAGGGGATGCACGCCCAGTACGAGCACTCGCCCCCCACGAGCTCGGCCTCGACGAGCGCGACGCTCAGGCCGGTGCGCCCGGCGCGGTCGGCGACGTTCTCGCCGACGGGTCCGCCGCCGATCACGATCACGTCGTAGGTCTCGTCGGGCGCGGTCTCCTGCTGCGGGTCGGTCGTCATGGGCCCATCCTCACGCGGCGTCGCGCTCACCGCCCAGCGGGACGTCGGCGGCCTCGTCGGCGAGCTCACGCGACGCGCGCCTCGTCGAGCCGGTCGAGGACCTGCCGGACGGTCTCGGCGACGGACCACCCGGTCGTGTCGAGGTGCAGGCCGCCGGGGGTCTCCCGCGCCGCGGCCGCGAACTCGCCCGGCGTCCACTCCCCGTACGCCTGCTTGTGCCGGGCCGCGTCGCGCGCGGCGAGCGTCGCGGCGTCGGGCGCGAGCACGACGGCGTAGCACGGGCGGGTGCGCACGCG
>JAQSXO010000332.1 GCA_029256625.1 Cellulosimicrobium sp.
GTCGTGCACCGCGCGCTGGAGGTCCCAGGCCTCGTGGTACTCCGTGATCCCGGGCAGCGCGAGCAGGTCCATCGGCCCAGGCTAACCCTCGTCCAGGGGTGAGCGAGGGAGCGTCTCGAGGAGCGCGAGCAGGGCCTCGCGCAGCGCGACGACCTGGGCGTCGTCGAGCCCGCGCGTCGCGAGGTCCTCGGCGGGCCGGCGACGCGCCGCGGCGAGCCCGGCGTCGCGCCCGGCCGCCGTGATCGCGACGGCGCGACGACGCCGGTCGGCGGGGTCGTCCGTGCGCGTCACGTAGCCGGAGCGCTCGAGCCTCGCCACGACCCGGCTCATCGTCTGCTCGGTGACGCCCGACTCCTCGGCGAGCACCCGCTGCGAGCGGGGGCCGCCGAGCAGGTGCATGAGCACCGGGAAGCCCGCGTGGTTGAGGTCCCACTTCCCGAGGTGGGCGTTCCACTCCCTCTCGATCCGGCGCGCGACGGCGAACAGGAGGCGGCCGGTGGCCCACTCCTGGGGGTCTGTGGGGGTGGGGTCGCCGACGTCCGGGTCGGCGTACGGCCCGGTGCGGTCCCTCGGTGAGTGCTCCAACGTGCATTCCTCCCTCCACCATGGCACCATTCCTCAGCATGCTGAGCAATCGGACGGGCGGGTTCCTCCGCGGACTGATCATTGTCGCAGTCATCGGTCTGTGGATGGCGATCGGCGCACTGGGCGGCCAGGCGCAGGGTCAGCTGAGCAGCGTGCAGACCAACGACGCCGCGGCGTTCCTCCCCGCGAGCGCGGAGTCGACGCGCGCGGCCGAGGTCGCGCAGGAGTTCACGGACTCCGAGACGCTCCCCGCGCTCGTCGTCGCGACCACGGGCGATGGCAGCGCCCTGACGCCCGACGACCTCGCCGCGCTCGACGCCTACGCCAAGGCCGTCCCGGGTGCGCCGCTCGAGGGCACGTCGGGCGACGAGCCCGCGACCGTGGGCGACGTCTCCGTCGCCGACCCCGTCGTCGTGCCGTCCGAGGACGGCGAGGCGGCGCTCGTCGTCGTCTCGCTCGACGCCTCCGTGGCGTCCGACCGGATCGGCGCCGACGAGGACAGCGTGAGCGAGCTCGCGGTCGGCGCGCTGCGCGACCTCGCCGCCGCGGACGCGTCCGAGGGCGGGCTCGCGGGCACCTCTCTCGAGGTGTGGGTCACCGGCCCTGCCGGGTTCGTCGCCGACCTCGTCACCGCGTTCGGCGGGATCGACACCGTCCTCCTGCTCGTCGCGCTCGGCGCCGTCCTCGTGATCCTCGCGATCGTCTACCGGTCGCCGATCCTGCCGTTCCTCGTCATCCTCACGGCCGTGCTCGCGCTGACGCTGGCGGGCCTCGTCGTCTACCACCTCGCCGCGGCGGACATCCTCACGCTCAACGGGCAGTCGCAGGGCATCCTCTCGATCCTCGTCGTCGGCGCCGCCGTCGACTACTCGTTGCTCGTCGTCGCGCGATACCGGGAGGAGCTGCGCCTCGTCCGCTCGACCACGACGGCGCTGCGCCGGGCCGTGCGCGCGTCCGTCGAGCCGATCGCGGCGAGCGCCGGGACGGTGATCGCGGGCCTGCTGTGCCTCCTGCTGTCCGACCTGTCGTCGAACCGCAGCCTGGGTCCGGTCGCCGCGATCGGCATCGCCGCGGCGTTCGTCGCCGCGCTCACGCTCCTGCCGGCCCTCCTGCTCGTCGCCGGGCAGCGCTCGCGCGGGCTCTTCTGGCCGCGCATGCCCCGCTACGAGGGCGCGCACGCGGAGCACGACGGCGGCGCGGCGGACGCGCGGCCCGCGACCGCCGAGAGCGACGACGCGGTGAGCGTCGAGGGGCACGGCGTGTGGTCGCGCGTCGCGAGCTTCGTCGGACGGCACGACCGGCGCGTGTGGGTCGTCACGGCGCTCGTGCTCGCCGCGTGCGCGGCGTTCGTGCCGACGCTCGACGCGGAGGGCACCGGCGACTCGGAGGTGTTCCTCGCGGACGTCGACTCCGTCGCCGGCGAGGAGGCGCTCACCGAGCACTTCGAGGGCGTCTCCGCGCAACCCGCGACCGTCATCGCCCCGGAGGCGGACCTCGACGCGGTCGTCGCGGCGGCCGAGGGCACGGAGGGCGTTGCCGCAGCGACCCCCGTCACGGACCAGCCCGCTGTCGCCCCCGGTGCGCCCGCGCAGGGCGACCCGGTCGTGGTCGACGGGCAGGTGCGCGTCGACGTCACCACGGACGCGCCGTCCGACAGCCAGGAGGCCGTGGAGACGGTCTCGGCGCTCCGCGACGCCGTGCACGACGTCTCGCCCGAGGCCGTCGTCGGCGGCGCGGCCGCCGAGCGCCTCGACACCCAGCTCGCGGGCCAGCGCGACCTGCGGATCATCGTGCCGGTCGTCCTCGCCGTGATCCTGCTCATCCTCGTCCTGCTGCTGCGGTCGATCGTCGCGCCGGTCCTGCTCATGCTCGCCAACGTGCTGTCGTTCGGCGCCGCGCTCGGCGTCGCCGCGATCGTCTTCAACCACGTGCTCGACTTCCCGGGTGCCGACCCGGCCGTCCCGCTCTACGCGTTCTGCTTCCTCGTCGCGCTCGGGGTCGACTACTCGATCTTCCTCATGACGCGCGTGCGGGAGGAGAGCCTGCGGGTCGGGACGCGGCGCGGCGTGCTGCGCGGCCTCGCGGTCACCGGGTCGGTCATCACGTCCGCGGGCGTCGTCCTCGCGACGACGTTCGCCGCGCTCGGGATCATCCCGCTGCTGTTCCTCGCCCAGCTCGCGTTCATCGTCGCGTTCGGCGTCCTCGTCGACACGCTCGTGGTGCGGTCGCTGCTGGTGCCCGCGCTCGTGCACGACGTCGGTCGTCGGGCCTGGTGGCCGAGCGCGCTCGGGCGTACGGACCGGGGGCCGGGGGAGAAGGGTCAGCCTGCGGGGACGGGCGCCGGTCAGCCCGCGGGGACGGGCTCGGCCGGGCAGTCCTCGAGCACGCGCGCCATCGCCTCCGACTCCGACGGCGTCACCGAGAGCTCGTAGGCGGTCTTCACCGCGATCTGCCGCGCGACGTACGGGCAGCGGAACGCGTGGTTCGGGGGGAGCCACGCGGACGCGTCGCGCGCGCCCTTGGACTGGTTCGCCGGGCCGTCGGACGCGAGCAGGTTGAGGGGGTCGTTCGCGAACTGCCGGCGCGTCTCGTCGTCCCAGGCGCGCGCGCCCTTGCGCCACGCGTCGAGCAGCGGGACCACGTGGTCGATCTGGACGGCCATGCTGGTCGCGTTGCCGCGGCGGAAGTCGATGGTCTCGCCGGTGTACGGGTCCTGGAACGTGCCCGTCCGCACCTCGCACACCTCGCCCCGGGTCGAGAAGGCGAGGTCGGTGAGGTCGCGGGCGAGGATGTCGTTGCGGGTGTCGCACCCGTTGCCGTCGACGTCGGCCCACGCGGGACCGAAGAGCTCGCGCTCGTAGCCCGTGTCGGGCCCGGGGCCCTTGACCTCGAGCCGCGACAGCGCCTCGAGCGCGCTGCCCGGGGTCGGGTCCGGCTCGTCGTCGGCGGCGACGGACTGCTGGTTGATGACGTTCGCGACCACGATGGCGACCGCCAGCGCGATGAGGACGTAGCGCAGGACGCTCCGACGAGGGACGCGGCGGCTCGTGGTGCTCAAGGGACGACCTTCCCGAAACCGATTCTCGGCCCGACCCGCACGAGGCGGCACGCAGTGTTCCATACCGGACCAACGCGCACATTCTGCCAGGTCCGCGGCGGTGCTCGGACCACTCCGCAGGACCGCCCCGGTCGCGGCTAGATTGGGCGGCATGGACACCGCCGCGCGCACGCTCAGGGTCGGGATCGTCGGGTACGGGGGCGCGGGGCGTGGCATCCACGCGCGCCTCGTCCGCGAGGCCGGGCACGTCGTCACGGCGGTCGTCGTCCGGTCGCTCGCGCGCCGCGCCGCCGCGGTCGAGGACTGGCCGGACGTGCACGTGCACGACGACGTCGACGCGCTCCTCGCCGACCGGACGGCCTACGACGTCGTGGTGGTCGCGAGCCCGTCCGCCCTGCACGCCGACCACGCCACCGCGCTCGCCCGGGCCGGCGTGCCGGTCGTCGTCGACAAGCCGCTCGCGCTCGGAGCCGCGGCGTCCCGCGCCGTCGTGGACGCGGCCGAGGAGGCGGGCACGCCCCTCACCGTCTTCCAGAACCGCCGCTGGGACCCGGAGCAGCTCACCCTGCGCGCCGTGCTCGACCGCGGCGAGATCGGTCGCGTCCACACGTTCGAGCGCCGGTGGGAGCGGTGGCGCCCCGTGCCGCAGCAGCGCTGGAAGGAGAACGACCTCGTCGGAGGCGGCCTGCTCCTCGACCTCGGGCCGCA
>JAQSXO010000333.1 GCA_029256625.1 Cellulosimicrobium sp.
GGCATGAACTGGATGCCGTGCTGGAGGTCGAGCACCTCCGCCTCGACCTTCGCCCGGTTGACGTCCAGGAGCGCGACCGTGCGCGCGGCGCCGCGCATGAGGGCCGCGTACGCGAGCGTCGAACCGACCGCGCCGGCACCGACGATCGCGAGCTTCGTGGTCCGCGCTCCCCCTCCCGGACCGCCCGTGGTCGCGTCGCCGGTGCCCTGCGGGGACGTGCTCGTCGTCATCTCGCCTCCGTGAAGTTCGCTGGAAGGCCTCAGCCTAGGGCGGCGAGGCGCCGCAGCGCAGCGGTAGCGACGTCACGGTCGGTCGTCTGCCAGAACCCCGGCATCGAGCGCGTGAGGAACGTGCCGTAGCGCGCGGTCACGAGCCTCGGGTCGAGGACCGCGACGACACCGCGGTCGGTCGTGGACCGGACCAGCCGACCGGCGCCCTGCGCCAGCAGGAGCGCGGCGTGCGTCGCGGAGACCTGCATGAAACCGTTGCCGCCCGCGGCCTCGACCGCGCGGGCCCGGGCCGACCGCACCGGGTCGTCCGGGCGCGGGAACGGGATGCGGTCGATGAGCACGAGCTGGCACGACGGGCCCGGCACGTCCACGCCCTGCCAGAGCGACAGGGTGCCGAACAGGCACGTCTCCGGGTCGGCGGCGAACTCGCGCACGAGCGTGGGGAGCTGGTCGTCGCCCTGGCACAGGATCGGCACGTCGAGCCGCTCGCGCATCGCCTCGGCCGCGGCGACCGCCGCGCGGCGCGACGAGAACAGACCGAGCGTGCGGCCGCCCGCGGCCTCCACGAGCGCGGCGATCTCGTCGAGCTGGTGCTCCGTGGACGCCTCCCGGCCCGGCGTGGGCAGGCGCTTGGCCACGTAGAGGATCCCCTGCCGCGGGTAGTCGAACGGGCTGCCGACGTCGAGGCCGCGCCACCGCGGCGCACCCGCGGCGCCCGCGTCCGTGCCGCCGTCGGCCCCGCCCCCGAGGCCGAAGGTGCGCGCCACGGCGTCGAAGCTCCCGCCGAGCGCGAGCGTCGCGGACGTGAACACCCCCGTCCGCTCGGCGAGCAGGTGCGTGCGGATGAGGCCGGCCACGCCGAGCGGGGCTGCGTGCAGGCGGCTCGCACCCTCGCCGAACCGGTCGGCGGACCAGCCGCCCTCGCCGGGCCGCGAGCACCAGAGCACGTCGTGGCCGGTCGGGTCGGCGGCCATGCGCTCGGCGACCTCGAAGAGCTGGAGCATGGTCGACTGGGCCATCTTCAGCCCGGAGTCCGGCTGGGCGGGCTTGGTGACCCCGGTCTCGGGCTTGAGCGTCGAGAGGACCTCGCGCGCGGCGTCGCGCACGGCAGCCACGGCCGCGCGCGCCCCGTCGGGCAGCCCGTCCGGGAACCGCTCGGCGGGCAGCGCACCGACGACCGTCCCGAACGCCGCCGACGCCGCGTCGAGCGCGTCCGTCGTGACGCCGCCGTGCCGGCGCGCGAGCCGTGCCGCGCTCTCGATCGCCGGCACCGAGAGGTCGACCGTCGCGGCCGCCGTCACCCGGTCCGCGAGCTCGTGCGCCTCGTCGACGACGAGCACGTCGTGCTCGGGCAGCACGCCGGGCGACCCCATCGCGGCGATGCCGAGCATCGCGTGGTTCGTCACGACGACGTCCGCCTCGCGGGCCGTCGCGCGCGCCTTCTCGGGGAAGCACTCGGCGAGCATCGGGCACCGCTGCCCGAGGCACTCGAGCGCCGTGACGGAGACCTGGCGCCACGCCTTGTCGCTCACGCCGGGCACGAGGTCGTCCCGGTCCCCGGTCGGCGTCTCCTCGGCCCACTCGCGCAGCCGCACGACCTGCTCGCCGAGCGCCGCCGCGCTGGTCCCGCCGCGCGCGGCCGGGTGGTCGGCGGCTCCCGCGGACTCGCCGGGGAGGTCGAACAGCGTCGGCTCGTCGGCCGGGTACCCGCCCGCGACCTTGTGCACGCACAGGTAGTTGTGCCACCCCTTGAGGAGCGCGATCGTCGCGGGGCGCGGGAGACGGTCCGCGACGGCGTCGGCGACGAGCGGCAGGTCGCGCGTGATGACCTGGCGCTGGAGCGCGAGCGTCGCCGTCGAGACGATCACCCGCTCGTCCGTCGCGACGGCGTGCCGCACGGCCGGCACGAGATACCCGAGCGACTTCCCCGTGCCCGTGCCCGCCTGGACGACCAGGTGCTCCGACCCCTCGATCGCCTCGGTGACCGCGCGCGCCATCGCGTGCTGGCCGTCTCGCCGCGCACCGCCCAGCCGCGTGACGGCGACGTCGAGGAGCGCGTCGACCTCGGGCACGTCACCACCCGAGGTGCCGGCCGTCGTGCCCGGCCCCTCGGCGTCGACGCGGTCGGGGGCAGGTCGTGTGGAGGGGGGCACCCGCCGAGTCTACGGTCGGGTGCCCACGGACCGGCGGCCCTGTGGACGACGGCGCGGACACGGCACGACCCCGCACGGCGCGTGCCGTACGGGGTCGTGGAGGGCGTCGGGCAGGGGACCCGGCGCGGCGCGCTCAGCCCTGGGTCGAGGCCCCGACGAGCTCGGTCGCGAGCGCCCGGGCGACGCGTCCGCGCAGGAGCGTGCCCTCGGGGGTGTGCTCCTCGTGGTCGATCTCGCCCTCGGTGTGCACGCGGTGCACGAGGTCGCCGCGGTGGTACGGCACGACGAGGTCGATCTCGACGTCGGGGCGCGGGAGCTCGTGCGCGATGAGCTCGCGCAGGTGCTCGATCCCCTCGCCCGTGTGCGCCGACACGACGACCGTGCGGCGCTCGCGCAGCCGGATCCGCGCGATCGTCTCCGGGTCCGCGAGGTCCGCCTTGTTGAGGACGACCACCTCGGGCACGTCCTCCACGCCCGGGATGTCGGCCAGGACGTGCCGGACCGCCGCGATCTGACCCTCCGGGTCGGGGTGCGACGCGTCCACCACGTGGAGCAGCAGGTCGGCGTCGCCGACCTCCTCGAGCGTCGAGCGGAACGCCTCGACGAGCTGGTGCGGCAGGGCCCGCACGAACCCGACGGTGTCGGCGAGCGTGTAGACCCGGCCGTCCTCGGTGCGCGTGCGGCGCACCGTCGGGTCGAGGGTCGCGAACAGCGCGTTCTCGACGAGCACGCCCGCGCCGGTGATGGCGTTGAGCAGGCTCGACTTGCCCGCGTTCGTGTAGCCCGCGATCGCCACGGACGGGACGGCGTGCCGCTTGCGCGAGGCGCGCTTGGTCTCGCGGCCCGGGGCCATCGCCTGGATCTCGCGGCGCAGCTTGGCCATGCGGTTGCGGATGCGGCGGCGGTCCAGCTCGATCTTCGTCTCACCGGGACCGCGCGACCCCATGCCCGCGCCGGCGCCGCCGACCTGGCCACCGGCCTGGCGGGACATCGACTCGCCCCAGCCGCGCAGGCGCGGGAGGAGGTACTCGAGCTGGGCGAGCTCGACCTGGGCCTTGCCCTCCCGCGACTTGGCGTGCTGGGCGAAGATGTCGAGGATCAGCGCGGTCCGGTCGATGACCTTGACCTTGACGATGTCCTCGAGCGCACGCCGCTGGGAGGGCGCGAGCTCGCCGTCGATCACGACGGTGTCCGCGCCGCTGGCGGCGACGACGTCGGCGAGCTGCGCGGCCTTGCCGGAGCCCAGGTACGTACCCGGGTCGGGCTTCGCGCGCCGCTGGACGACGCCGTCGAGCACCTGGGAGCCCGCCGTCTCCGCGAGGGCGGCCAGCTCGCGCAGCGAGATCTCGGCCTCCTCCGCGGAGCGGGGTGCGCCGTCCTCGCGCGGGTCGGAGCCGGGGCTCCACAGCCCGACGAGCACGACCTTCTCGAGGCGCAGCTGCCGGTACTCGACCTCGGTGACGTCCTGGAGCTCGGTCGACAGGCCGACGACGCGGCGCAGCGCGCTGCGCTCCTCGAGCTCGAGCTGCTCGCCGTCGTGCTCTGCGTGGACCGTGCCGCCCTCGGCGCGCGCCGTCCCGGCCCGAGCGAGCACCCGTGCCACGACGTCGCTCGCGATGTCCCGCGTCGCGCCGGTCGGCTCGTCCTGAGCCGGGGTGGGGGTCGCTGGTGTGTCAGCCGGGGTAGCGCTCATGTGCCGCCTTTCGTCAGGGAGCGGCGCTGGTGCGCCGTGGTAGGAGAACAAGCGTGGCACGGAAAATCGTCCCGGGGCCAGCGGATAAGCGGGTGAGGCCCGCGCCGACGGGCCGGGTCGCCGTCGCCGTGGGGCGTGCCCGCGTAGGATCGGCCGACGTGACCGAGGACCAGGACCCCGCCGTCGACCCCGCGCAGGACGGCTCGCACGACCACTACTTCACCGCGAAGCCGGCGTCCGCCGCCGAGCGCCGCACGATCT
>JAQSXO010000334.1 GCA_029256625.1 Cellulosimicrobium sp.
GTGTGGGGAGGTCGGGTGAACGTCGTCCACAGCGTCGCGAGGGATCTGACACGCGGCGCGGGCGGATGGGATGCTGGCGCTCGTGTTCTCGAGCCTCGGCCGTCGTGTCGCCCGTCATCCCCGTCTCACGGTCGTCGTGTGGCTCGTCCTCACCGGGCTCGGGTTCGCGCTCGCGCTGTTCGGCGTGCACGGCGAGAGCGTGTTCGACCGGGTGACCACGGGGGCGCCCTCCATCCCGGGGTCGGACAGCGAGCGCGCGACGGAGATCCTCGCCGAGAACGACGAGGGCGGTCCGGAGATCACGCTGCTGGTGAGCGAGGTCGACCCGGCGGACGCGCAGGTCGTGGAGGCCATGACCGAGGTGAACGCGGACCTCGTGGCGATCGAGGGCGTGGACACGGTCATCAACCCGTACGTGATCCCCGGCGGCGTGGAGGACCCGGCCGCGCAGTCGCTCGTCGCGAGCGACGGGGACGGGTTCCTCACCGTGGTGACGCTGCGCACGGACCTCGACGCGGAGCGCACGGACGCCGTGGCGGAGCGCGTCGTCGAGCAGCTCGAGGCGGTGCCCGGCGTCCTCGCCGAGGCCGCGCCCGACGCGGCCGGGGAGGCGACGGGGCTGGTGGGCTCGAACGCGCTCATCGTCGACGCCATCACGGGTCAGGTGGAGGAGGACCTCACGACCGGTGAGAAGTTCGCCCTGCCGGTCGCCCTGCTCATCATGGTGCTCGTCTTCGGCGGGTTCCTCGCGGCCGCGATGCCGATGGCGGGGGCCGTCGCCTCCATCGGGACGGGGCTGGGCGTGCTGCTGGGCCTCACGTACGTGCTCGACGTCGACGCGTCCGTGGTCAACGTCGTCACCCTGCTCGGGCTCGGGCTCTCGATCGACTACGGGCTGCTCGTCGTGTCGCGGTTCCGGGAGGAGCTGCACCGCCTCATCGAGGCCGGCGACGACCCGGCGCTGCGGCGACGACGCGGGGACGGCGTCGTCCACGCGGCGCTCGTGCGCACGATGGAGACGGCGGGCCGCACCGTCGCGTTCTCCGCGCTCACCGTCGCGATCTCGATCGCCGGGCTCATGGTGTTCCGCCCGGACATCCTGCGGTCCGTCGGCGCCGGCGGCCTCGGTGTCGTCCTCGTCGCCGTCGCGACGGCGCTCACGCTCGTCCCCGCGCTGCTCGCGTTCTCGGGCCGCCGCCTCGCGAAGCCCGGCGTCCTCGGCCGCGTCCCCGGCCTGCGCCGCGTGCTCGCCCGGACCGCGGACGTGCAGTCCGACGAGGGCGCGTTCTCCCGGCTCGCGGCGCGCGTGCAGCGCCACCCCGTGTGGGTTCTGCTGACGACGGTCGTCGTGCTCGTCGTCCTCGCGCTGCCCGTCCTCGGCCTGCACATGCGCAACTCCGGCATCGAGCTGCTCCCCCAGGGCTCCCCGCAGCGCGAGTTCGTCGACGAGCTCGCCACCCAGTACCCGTCGAGCGAGAGCGCCCAGGTGGTGGCCGTGGTCGACGCGAGCGTCGAGGAGGCGCAGGCGTGGGCCGACGAGGTCGCCGGGCTCGACGGCGTCACGAGCGTCGACCCCGCGGCACCGCTCGGCGACTACGCCGTCGTAGGCGTGCACGTCGACGCGGACGACGCCGGCGGGCCGGAGGCGGTGTCGGTCGTGCGCGAGGTGCGGGCGACCGACAGCGCCTTCGACGTGTGGGTCACCGGGCAGGCGGCCGGGCAGGTCGACTTCCTCGACGCGCTCGGCGAGCGCGTGTGGTGGGCCGTCGGGATCGTCGTCGGCGCGACGCTCGTCCTGCTGTTCCTCATGACGGGGTCCGTCGTGGTGCCGGTCAAGGCGCTCCTCACGAACGCGCTCTCGCTCGCGGCCTCGCTGGGCGTGCTCGTCTGGGTGTTCCAGGACGGGCACCTGGAGGGCCTGCTCGACTTCTCCTCGGTCGGGGGGATCGAGACGTACGTGGTCGCGCTCGTCGTCGCCTTCGCGTTCGGCCTCGCCATGGACTACGAGGTGTTCGTGCTCGCGCGCGTCAAGGAGCTCTACGACGCCGGGCACCCCAACGACGAGGCGGTGCGCCTGGGGCTCCAGCGCTCCGGCCGGATCATCACGTCCGCGGCGGCGATCATCATCGTCGTCTTCGCGGGCTTCGTCTTCGGCGACCTCCTCGTCATCAAGGAGGTCGGCTTCGCGCTCGCCGTCGCCGTGCTCATCGACGCGACGATCGTCCGCCTGCTCCTGGTCCCCGCGACGATGACGCTGCTCGGCCGCTTCAACTGGTGGGCGCCCCGCCCGCTGCGCTGGGTGCACCGCAGGCTCGCGATCACGCACTGAGCGACCGCGCGGACGACACCTCCAGACGACGACGTCAGCGGCGCGACTCGAACTCCTGCGTGACGACGTACCCGAGCCCGGTGTAGACCTGCCGGGCGGCGTCGTTGTCTGCGTACATGCCGAGCACGACGAGCCCGTCGTCCCGCAGGCAGACCCGCGTCGCGACCGCCACGACGGCCCGGGCCGCGCCCCGGCCACGCACCGCGGGGTCCGTGGCGACGCCGCCGAGCGACCACGGGACGCCCGGTCGTGGGCGGCGCGCGCCCGCGACGCCGCGCACCGCCCCCGTCTCGTCCCGCCAGCCCCACCAGCGGGTCCTGGGATCGCACGGGTCGAGCTCCGCCGACGGGTTGGCCACGTCGAGCACGGCGCGCACACGAGCCCGACCCTCGTCGCCGTCGAGCGCCACGACCCGCTCCTCCCCCGGCTGGGTGGGCGGGTCCGTCGTCGCGGTGAACCAGTCCCAGCGCGACACGGGCTCCGTGCGCAGGTGGTCGGGGATCTCGCGTGCCGTGCGCCGGGCGAGCTCCGCCACCGCCGCCGCCGTCCCGCGCGGCAGCGACGACCGCACCGCACCGACGGACAGGCTCGGCCGGTCGAGGAGGACGCCCGCGACCTCCGCCGGCGTACCGAGACCCCAGAGCGCGACGGACCCGGGCTCGAACGCGCGCCGCACCACGAGCGCGCCGTCGCTCCCGGAGACGTCCTGGACGTCCCAGGCGTGCCGCTCGGTCCGGACGACGGGATGGTTCGCCCACGCGTCGAGGTGCCGCAGAGCGCGTGAGGGCGCGCCGACCCCGGCGTCGGGGATCGGCGCGCCCTCGCGCGTGGTACCGGCCGTCACGCCTCCGGAGTGGGCTCGCCCGCGTCGTCCTTCGGCGCGGCGGGCTTCGCGTCGACGCCGGCCTCCTTGCGCTGCTCGGGCGTGATCGGCGCGGGGGCCTGCGTGAGCGGGTCGAACCCGCCGCCCGACTTCGGGAAGGCGATGACGTCGCGGATCGAGTCCGACTTGGTCAGCAGCGCGACGATGCGGTCCCAGCCGAACGCGATCCCGCCGTGCGGCGGCGCGCCGAACTTGAACGCGTCGAGGAGGAAGCCGAACTTCTCCTGCGCCTCCTCGGGCCCGATGCCCATGACGTCGAACACGCGCTCCTGCACGTCGCGGCGGTGGATTCGGATCGAGCCGCCGCCGATCTCGTTGCCGTTGCAGACGATGTCGTACGCGTAGGCGAGCGCCTCGCCCGGGTTCTGCTCGAACGTGTCGACCCAGTCGGGGGTGGGCGACGTGAACGCGTGGTGCACGGCGGTCCAGGCGGAGTGGCCCAGGGCCACGTCACCGTCGTCGGCGGCATCTCCGGTCGGCTTGAACAGCGGCGCGTCGACGATCCAGACGAACGCCCAGGCGTCCTCGTCGATGGCGCCGGTGCGCTTGGCGATCTCCTGGCGCGCGGCACCGAGCAGCGCGCGCGAGTCCGAGGTCTTGCCCGCGGCGAAGAACACCGCGTCGCCCGGCTGCGCGCCGGTCGCGTCGCGCAGGCCCTCGCGCTCGGCGTCGGACAGGTTCTTGGCGACCGGACCGGCGAGCGTCCCGTCCTCCAGGAACGTGACGTACGCGAGCCCGCGGGCGCCGCGCTGCTTGGCCCACTCCTGCCACGCGTCGAACTGGCGGCGCGGCTGCGAGGCCCCGCCGGCCATGACGACGGCGCCCACGTACTCCGCCTGGAACACGCGGAACGGGGTGTCCTTGAAGTAGTCTGTGAGCTCGACGAGGGGGTTGCCGAAGCGCAGGTCGGGCTTGTCCGACCCGTAGAGACGCATGGCGTCGTGGAACGTCATGCGCGGGATCGGTGTCGGGATCGTGTAGCCGATCAGCTCCCACAGCGCGACGAGGACCTTCTCCGCGAGGGCGATGACGTCGTCCTGCTCGACGAAGCTCATCTCGACGTCGAGCTGCGTGAACTCGGGCTGGCGGTCGGCGCGGAAGTCCTCGTCGCGGTAGCAGCGC
>JAQSXO010000009.1 GCA_029256625.1 Cellulosimicrobium sp.
GCGGCGGACCGCATCCTGGGGCGCCTGGTGAAGGTGACGCCGTCGTCGAAGGTCGTGGGCGACCTCGCGCTGCACCTCGTGGCAGCCGGCGCCGACCCGGCCGAGTTCGCGGCGGACCCGCAGGCGTTCGACATCCCGGACTCGGTGATCGGCTTCCTGGGAGGCGAGCTCGGCGACCCGCCCGGGGGCTGGCCGGAGCCGTTCCGGTCGCGCGCGCTCGCCGGTCGTGCGGCGCGCGCCGGCGTCACGCCGCTCTCGGCCGAGGACGAGGCGGAGCTCGCGCGGGAGGGCGAGGTGCGCCGTCGTCGGCTCAACCACCTGCTCTTCGCGGGACCGACGAAGGAGTTCGAGCAGGTGCGCCAGGCGTACGGGGACGTGTCGGTCCTCGACACCCCCACGTACCTGTACGGGCTCGAGCCGGGGCAGGAGGTCGCGGTCGCGCTCGGCAAGGGCGTGCGCCTGCTCGTCGGGCTCGAGGCGATCGGCACGCCCGACGAGCGCGGCATGCGCACGGTCATGTTCACCCTCAACGGTCAGCTGCGCCCGATCCAGGTGCGCGACCGGGCGGTCGACGTCGACGCGCGCACGGCGGAGAAGGCCGACCCGACGCAGCCGGGCCAGGTCGCGGCGCCGTTCGCCGGGGCGGTGACGCCCGTCGTCGTCGCCGGGGACGTCGTCGAGGCCGGGCAGACGGTCGCCACGGTCGAGGCGATGAAGATGGAGGCCGCGATCACGACCCCGGTCGCCGGAACGGTCCAGCGCGTCGCGATCGGCGCGGTGCAGCAGCTCGAGGGCGGTGACCTGGTCCTCGTGGTGGGCTGAGCGGCGGGCACCCTCGAGGTCGGGGTGGCGGCAGCCCGGGGCGACGGCCGTCGCGCCGGGCAGGGCGAGCGGAGGAGCAACCATGCGAGTCACGTTCCACGGCCACGCGTGCGTCACGGTGCGCCACGGCGGGCAGGTCGTCGCGATCGACCCGGGCACGTTCAGCGACGCCGCGGGTGCGCTGCGCGACGCCGACACGGTGCTCGTCACCCACCAGCACCCGGACCACGTCGACGGCGTCGCGCTCGGCACCGCCCTCACGGCCCGGCCCGGGCTCACGGTCTGGGCACCGGAGGCGGTGGTGACCGCGCTGCGACCTGCCCTGCCCGAGGGCACCGCCTCGCGCGTGCACGTCGTCGTGCCGGGTGACGGGCTCGACCTCGGCGGGCTGGAGGTCGTGGTCGGCGGAGGGCGGCACGCCGTGATCCATCGCGACGTCCCCCGGGTCGCGAACGTGACCTACCTCGTGCGCGGGGACGGCGCGACGCTCCTGCACCCGGGCGACTCGTTCGACGCGCCGGACGGCGACGTGCTCAGGGGGAAGCGGCTCGACGTGCTGCTCGCGCCGGTGGCCGCGCCCTGGCTCAAGCTCGCCGAGACGATCGACTTCGTGCGCGGGCTCGACCCGCGCGTCGTCGTGCCGGTCCACGACGCGCTGCTCTCGGCGGTCGGGCACGGTCTCGTGGACCGGCTCCTCGGCGAGCAGCGCACGGGTGGGACGTACGTGTACCGGCCGCTCACGCCCGGCGCGGCGCTCGACGTCGCCGCGGGGAGCCTGGACGGGGCCGGCGACGCCGCGGCGCGCGCCCTGCGGGACGAGCACCCCGAGTACGGCGAGGTGGCGCTGCTCGAGGCCGACGAGACCGTGCCGCCACGCCCCGAGGAGGTGGCGGCGGACACGCAGCGCTCCGACCCCGCGCGCTGAGAGCGGCGACGGACGCCGGCGTCGCCCGCTCCCTCGGACAAGGCCGGCGCCGGCGCTAGAGCAGCGGGCGCAGGGGAGTGAGGACGACCTCGCTGAGCTTCGCCGCCACCGAGCGGGAGTCCCACTCGGCGAGCGTCAGCTCGCGCGAGTTCGACAGGTCGACCTCGAACACCTTCTCCATCTGCTCGGCCACCCCGGGATCGGTGATCTCGAGGTTCACCTCGTAGTTGCCCGTGAGCGAGAGCCGGTCGATGTTCGCCGTCCCGATGGTCGTCCACGCGCCGTCGATGGTCGCGGTCTTCGCGTGCACCATGGCGTTGCGGTACAGGTGGATGCGCACCCCACCCTTGAGCAGCGCCGTGTACAGGCCGCGCGACAGCCAGTCGGCGAGGACGTGGTTGGACCGCTCGGGCACCAGGACCCGCACGTCGACCCCGCGGGCCGCTGCCGCGAGCAGCGCCGCCAGGATCTCCCGGTCCGGGATGAAGTACGCCTGCGTGATGTAGACGTGCGAGCTCGCCCGGTCGATCGCGTCGAGGTAGATGCCGCGGATCGGGAACACGAGGTGCGCGGGCGCGTTGCGCGCCGCGCGCAGCCGCGGCTCCCAGTGCACCGACCCAGGGTCGGCGAGCAGCGGCTGGTCCGACGCGCGGTTCGCGTTCCAGAAGTCGACGAACGCGTTGCGCAGCTCCCACGCGCTCGGGCCGACGAGGCGCACGTGCGTGTCGCGCCACTGCGTCGCGTACAGGGCGCCGATGTTGTACCCGCCCACGAACGCGATCTCGTCGTCGACGACGAGGATCTTGCGGTGGTCGCGGCCCGACTTGCGCACGTTGAGCATGAGGACGCCCGGACGGAACACGGGGTAGCGGATCACGTGGATCGGCTCGGGTAGGTCGAAGAACGCCTGCGGGACGACGAGGTTCGCGAAGCCGTCGTAGACGACGAACACCTCGACGCCGCGCGCGCTCGCCTCGACCAGCGCCTGCTTGAACTCCTCACCGAGCGCGTCGGCCTTCCAGATGTACGTCTCCAGCAAGATCCGGCGCTTCGCCCCCCGGATCGCCCCGAGCATCTCCCGGTACACGTCCTCGCCGTACGTGAAGACCGTCGTCGTGGTGCCCGCCACCTCGACGTCGGCGGGGGAGGAGCGGGGGAAGGACGCCTCGGTCGTGTTGCGTCGCTTGCGGATCGCGTCGGCGGTGACGAGCACGCCCGCGACCGTGACGGGCGCCGCGACGGCGACGACGAGCGCGCGGGAGATCAGACGGCGGGCGGTGCGCAGGGCGGAGTCGGGCGACAGGTGCACGGACTCACCGTAGCGGGCACGCCTCCGGGCGCGACCGCAGGACGGGCGCGTCGCGGGTGAGATCCCGCACGCCGGGGCGATCAGGGACGCGTGCGACGGGTCAGTGCGAGCGGAGGGCCTTGATCAGCTCCGACTTGCGCATCGAGGAGCGGCCCTCGATGCCGATCTCCGCGGCCCGCTTGCGCAGCCTGTCGACCGTCCAGTCGTCGTAGTCGCCGGCCTTGCCGCCCTTGCGGCCGACGCTCTTGCGGGACGACCCTGCCGCGGCGTTCGCGATGCGCGCCGCCTTCTCCTTCGAGTCGCCCTCGTCGCGCAGCTTCTCGTACAGCTCGGGGTCCTTCACGCTGGGGCCCGGGTCGCGCTTCGGCACGGCGTCCTCCCTCTCCTCGGTCCGGCCGCCCGGACGGCGGAGCCGGTCTGCCGCCAGGTTCACCCCGACGCCGCGCGCTCGCACGCGGACCTCAGCCGAGCACGGTGACGCGCGAGGTGCCCGGGTCCACGTGCACGACCCGCCCGGCCACCGCGGCGAAGCCGTGCGGGTCCGCGTCGTACGCGGCGTGCCAGCGCACGTCGCCGTCGTCGAGGGACAGCGCGACCATGAGCGCGCGCCGCGGGGTGTCCGGGTCGGGACCGACCACGGCGAGCGTCGCGCCGTCCGTGAACGCGGCCGTCACGCCCCGCTCGAGGTCCGGGCCCGTGCCGGGGTCGCCCGTGGAGGCTCCCGCCGCGGTGCCGGGCCAGGACCACACCCGCTCGCCCGTGCGTGCGTCGAGGGCCACGAGCGCGCCGCCGGCGGCGAGCACCACCCGGGTGTCCGCGAGCGCCACGGCCTGCACGGCGGGCAGGTCGACGTGCCACAGCTCGCGCGGTGCCTCGGCGCCCTGGCCGGGCGGGGCGTCGAGCGCGAGCACCCGGGCGGGCGTCGTGACGAGCCAGGTGGTCGCGTCGCGGCCGGGCCCGACGAGGGGGACGAGCAGGCGTCCGGTGACCGCGGTGCGGACCGTCCCGTCCGGGGCGACGAGCTGCGTGGACCCCGTGCGGTCGGGCGGCCGGGTGGTCGTGCGCCAGTACGTGCCGTCCGCGCGGGCCGTGACGGCCGTCGTGATCGTGTCGCCGCGCGTGTCGAGACGGGTCCCGGCAGGGGTGAGGACCGCGCTGAGGCGGCAGCCGCGGACGACGAGCAGGTCGTCCTCGACGGTGACCGCGGCCTGGCCGGCCACCTGGGGCCGGCACATCGCGGTGCGCTCGGCGTCGTCCGGGCCGATCTCCCGGTGCCAGCGCACCCGGGCGGTGCGCGCGTCCTGGAGCGCGAGGTGGACGACGCCTCCGGTGCGCGACCAGCGCAGCACCGTGCCGTCGGGGGCGGGGACCGCGCGCCCGAGGTCGTCGCCGAGAGGCACGGCGTCCGTCACCGGCCCGGACGGTCCGAGCACGTGCGCCACCGGTGCGAGGGCGGGGCCGGTCAGGCACGTGACGACGCCAGGTCGCGGCGCGGGGGCCGACGTCTCGCCCGCTGCCGGTCCGCACCAGGCCGTCGGGTCGAGGGCCCGCCAGTACCGGGCGCCGGTCGCGACGTCGTGGCCTTCCACGCCCGCGCCGGTGACCGTCGCGAGGATCGTGCCGTCGTCGAGGACGGAGAGCCGGGGTGCGGCGGCGTCGGTCTCCCACACGGGCCCGGGTGGCACCGCGAGCGAGGCGACGGCCCCGGGACGGGCGAGGCGTCCCTGCTCCGCGGTGGTCGTGCGCCACGTCCCGACCGCGACGACCGCGAGGGCGAGCACCGCGAGGGGCACCGCGACGCGCAGGAGCCGGGAACGTCGTCGGGCCGTGCCGCGGGCCCGTGGGCCCCCTCCGCGGGTGCGCCGCGCCCGGCCGGCGTGGGCTCGTCGTCGGTGACGAGCTCCACCCGGTGGAGCGAGGCCATACCGGTGACGCTACGCGCCTCGCGCTCCGCGCGTCAGGCCTCCGCGGGCTCGAGCGCGGCCGAGAGGGGGTGGGCGCGGATCGCGGCGGCGAGCTCGCCCTCGATCCGGTCGAGGTACACGCCCGTGGTCGCGATCGACGCGTGCCCGAGGAGCTCGGCGACGACCTTCACGTCCCACCCCTCGGCGGCCAGCAGCGTCGCCGTCGTGTGGCGCAGCGCGTGCGGCGTGGCCTCACGCCGGAACTGGGCGGGCATGCGTGCGACGCAGCGCCGCAGGAGGCCGCGCACGGCCTGGGCGTCGATGCGCCGGCCGCGCCAGGACAGCAGGAGGGCGCGTTGCGCGTCGGGGTCCTCGGGGCGGCGCGCGAGCAGCGTCGGTCGCAGGCGCTCCAGGTACTCCTCGAGCGCGGCGGCGAGCGGGGGAGAGAGCGTCACCGTGCGGACGTGTCCGCCCTTGCCCTGGATGCGCCAGCGCGTCTGGTCGGGCTCGCGGGAGAAGTCGTCGAGGTTCGCGCGCTCGAGCTCGGAGACGCGCGGGCCGAGGACGAGCAGGAGCGCGACGACGAGGCGGTCGCGGAGCTGGAGGTCCTGGTCACGGCGCGAGGCCGCCGCGTCGGCCGACGTCCGTGCCGCGGAGACCTCGAGCAGCGACGCCGCGGAGCCCGCGGACAGCGCGGTGCGCGCGACCCGCAGCCCGTCGCGCAGGCGCGCCGGGGGAGCGGCCCACTGCATCGGGTCGGCCTGCACCCAGCCCTCGCGTGCGGCGTGGGAGAAGAACCGGGTGACGGACTGGCGGAAGCGGTTCACGGTCGCCGCGGAGCGTCCCGGGCTGCCGGGCTTGCGGGACGCGTCCGCGTACCGGCCGTCGGGCGTGGTCTGGTAGCGCAGGAGCACGTCGTCGACGTCCTCCCCGGTGACGTCGTCCAGGACCCGGGCCGCCCCGGCGAGCCGGACGAACTCCGTCACGTCCCGCTCGTAGCTGCGCCGCGTCGTCGGCGACAGGATCCCGCGCAGGGTCTGGGCCGCGACGGAGGCGAGGTAGCGGTCGGCCGCCTCGGTGACGGTGATCCGCTCGAGGCGGGGCGGGGCGACCATGCGGCGGGCCTCCTTCCGGGAAGAGTCCGCCTCAGCCTAGGTCGTGCCACTGACACGACCGCCGACGCGCGACGCCCTGACCTGCGCCGACGCCCCGTCGACGATCAGCGGACCCCATCCAGGTGCGCGACGTCGCCGACGCCCAGCACGGCACGGTTGCGGAAGTACCCGTCCTCGCGCAGCGTCGTGATGCTCCCCGACGGCACGGGGAAGGCCACGTGCCCGGCGGCCTCGACCGGCATCCCGATCCAGGCCGCGACGACGAACGTGGCCGCGAACCCGTGCGTGACCACCACCTGGTGGTCGACGGCGCGGCGGAGCAGGTCCGTCGTCGCCGCGTACACCCGCACGGCGACGTCGAGCCGCGTCTCCGCGCCCGCGACGCCCAGGTCGTGCCGCAGGCGGTCGCCGACGGCGGGCGGCGGGACGAGCCGCGCGTCGAGCCAGGTCTGGGGCCGCCCGCCGGCCTCGCCGTAGGACGCCTCGCGCAGGCGGGCGTCGAGGCGGGGGGCGATGCCGAGCGCGTCGCCGATCGCGGCCGCGGTCCGCCGCGTGCGGAGGAGGTCGGACGTGACGACGTCGACGGCGGCGTCGCGCGGGACCCGGGCGCGCAGCGCGGCCGCGAGGCGGTGCGCGTGCCGCACGCCCGTCGCGGTGAGGTCGGAGTCGTGGACGCCCCCGACGAGCCGGTCGACGTGGTGCGTGGCCTCGGGGTGGGTCACGACGTGGACGGTGCGCTCGCGCGGGCCGACGACGTCGGGCAGCGGCGGGGGAGGGAAGGGGCTGTGGACGGGGTCGGGTTCGGGCACCCGCCCAGGCTGGCACACGCCACGGCCGCGAGACGCGGGGAGCGGCACGACCGACCGGCGGGCGGCTGCTTCCGGGCAGGGGAGGTGCTCGTCAGAGCCGTGCCGCCGGCGCGGTCTACGACGCGAGCCGGCGGGGTGCGGCCCCGCGATTCCGAGACGTCAGCATGGTGTTGACCTAAACACAATGGTTTGTGCTGTATGTCCGATTCTAGGCATCGTAGCCGAACGTGCGGTCGCGCACCAGGCGTCGTCCGCGCGCCGGGGCGACGTCGCTCGCCGACGGCCCAGGCGCCTCCGGCTCGTCCGGGGCCGCGTCGGTGTCGCAGGAGCCGGCTCGTGACGCCTGCGCGGGGGACACCGAGCGCCAGCACCACACGGCGACGGTCGCCACGCCGGCCGCGACGCCGACGACCGCGAACGCCACGAGCGTCAGGGCGAGCACCGGGACCCAGGCCAGCGTCGCGAGCGTCGTCGTGACGACCCGTCGCGGCCGGTGTCCGTCCGGCGCGAGCCCGGCGAACGGCGACGTCGTGGTGAACGTCCCGGAGACGGTTCCTGACGACGCCCGGGCCGCCACGAGATCCGCCAGGCCGCCGAGTCGCCGCGCGCCGTCGTTCCGTCCTGCGGCGTGGGCGGCGCGCGGGAGCGGGTGGAGCCGTGGTGCGAACGTCGTCGTGCTCATGACGAAGGGGAGCGTGCGACGGTCGTCCGTGATGCGCGCGGGCGGCCCGTCCTACGGCGAAATGACATAATGTACATTATCGGCGCGCCGCGGAAGGGGTCGATCAGACCTCTCGCGCCGCGTCTCCCTGCGCGGTTCCCGGGCCGCCGTGGGTCCTCGGGTGTCTACTGGCTGCCATGGGATCCGCCGTCCTCGAACCGTCCACCCGGTGCGCGATCGACGCCGTCACCGCGCTGCGCCTCGTGCAGGACGACGTCGGCCTCGGTGCGCGTCGCCCGCTCGTCGGCCCCGCCGTGCTGCGCAGCCACGCGCTGTCGATGCTCTATCGCGACGTGCGCCGCGGCGTGCTCGACGAGAAGACGGCGCGCGCCCGCCTGGAGGGCGTCGCCACGTTGAAGATGCGCCTGCTCGGCGACCGTGTCTCCCGGGCCACGGCGTGGCGGATCGCGCGCGAGCTCGACCCGGACGACACGACGGTCACCGAGTACGTCGCGGTGGCCGTGCTGCAGGCCGACGTCCTCGTCGCGGGCGACCAGGACGTCGTGGCCGCGGCGGACGGCCGGATCCCCCTCGCCACGTACGACGACCTCCTGGGCTGAGCCGGCGACGTCCGCCGAAAGCCCGGTCCGGTCACCGGTGCGGGCTCAGTCGTCGAACACGTCCCAGCAGATCGCGCTGCGGCGTCGTTGGTCGTCGAGGACGAGCTCGCGCAGCTCGGCCGGGATGCGTTCGCGCTGCCAGTCCCGCTCCGCGAGGCGCGCCGCCTCGGGGTCCTCGCCCCGTGCCGCGGCGTCGGCGGCCGCCGCCCGGATCGCGTACGCCGCCGCCCCGAGGTCGTGCGCCGCGACGTGCGCGACCGCCACCGCCTGCCCGGCCGCGAGCGCCGTGAACTTGACGGGTGCGGGCTGGTCGCGGCCGGCGGCGTTGGCGACGAAGGCGGTGCTGTGCGCGGTCTTCATGGGGACCTCGCCGCGGATCCAGGCGCGCGCGACGTCGAGGGCGTCGCGGGGTCGGGTGTCGTCGGGGCGGGCGTCCTCGAAGATCGGCAGGACGTGCTCGGTGCACTCGACGGCCCACCGGGCGAGCTGGCGGTGGTGGTCGTCGGTGAGGGTGCCGCCGCGGCGGACGGTGATGAGCCGGGGGTCGCGGCGGGTGGGCAGGATCGGCATGGTCCGATGCTCCCCCAGTCCGGTGCCCGGCGACCAGCGCGTCACTGGTGCGGCGGAGTCGGGACGGCACGGTCGGGGCGCCGTGGTCGCGTCGTCTGGTGAGGGTGGGTGGGGCGGCGTACGGTGCGTTCGTCGTCCCTGCTCGTCGAGGTGCATGCCTCTCCCCCGCCCGGACGCCCGTGCGCGGCGCCGTCGCCGCGCCAGGGCCTCTCCCCCGGGTTGGTCGGGTCCGCGGGCGGGTCGCATCCCCGAGGAGGCGCTCATGGCCCGGTTCACCCGTTCCGACGACCTGCGGGGCGCGACGTTCGACGGCGTGGACCTGCGGGGTGCGCGGTTCGTGGAGTCCGACCTGTCCGGCGTGGTGATGCGGGGCGTGCAGGTGGAGGGGCTGGACGTGGACGCCCCGTGGCTCGCGGACGGCGACGCGACCTTCCGCGTGAACGGTGTCGACGTGACGGGCTTCGTGGAGGCGGAGCTGGACCGCCGGTTCCCGGGGCGGGAGCTGCGTCGTGCCGGCGACCCGGAGGGGCTGCGCGCGGCGTGGGCGGCGCTGGAGTCGACGTGGGCGGCGACGCTCGACCGGGCGGCGGCCCTGCCCGCGAGCGCCGTGGACGTGTCGGTGGACGGCGAGTGGTCGTTCGCGCAGACGTTGCGGCACCTGGTGCTGGCGACGGACGCGTGGCTGGGGCGGGCGGTGCTGGAGGTCGAGCAGCCGTTCCACCCGTTGGGTCAGGCGGGTCCGCAGGCGGAGGAGGACGGGCTGGACCTGTCGCTGTTCGTGACGGGGACGCCGTCGTACGGGGAGGTGCTGGAGGCGCGCGCGGGCCGGGTGGCGATGGTGCGGGACTTCCTGGCGGGTGTGACGCCCGAGGACCTGGCGGTGGTGCGGCGCAACCCGTGGTCGCCGGAGTACCCGGAGACGACGCTGTCGTGCGTGCACGTGATCCTCGAGGAGGAGTGGGAGCACCACCGCTTCGCGGTGCGCGACCTGGACGTGGTGTCCCGGGGCGGTCAGGGCGAGGGCGGCCGGTTGCGCCGGTAGTGGCGGGCCGCCTTGGCGCGGCTGCCGCACCCGTCCATCGAGCACCAGCGGCGGGTGCCGTTGCGGGAGGTGTCGAAGAAGTACAGGACGCAGTCCGGGTGCGCGCAGCGCCGGATGCGGTTCGGGGCTCGGCGCAGCAGGTCGAGGTAGTCGTGCGCGGCGCGCCACGCAGCGGCCCAGCCGGGGTCGGTCCGGGCGTCCTCGTGCACGGACCCGTCTCGGAGCGTGTGCCGCAGGGCGCCGTGGGCGAGGACCGCGTTGAGGTCGCGCTCGGCCGGAGCGCCGGGGTCCTCGAGGACGCGGCGCAGGACCGCACGGGTGTGGCGCAGCGTCTCGGTGGCGTCGGCGTGCTCGTCGGCCAGGTCGTGCTCCTGGAGCCACGCGTGGAGGTCTGCCGGCTCGTCGAACAGGTCGAGCGTGCGCCCGTGGTCGACCCAGCGGGTGTTGACCAGGTCGAGCGCGAGGGGCTCCCCCACGAGGGGTCGTGCGGTCATGCGCTGATCTTACCTGTGTCGAACGGTTGACAGGTAAGACTGCCGCAGCCTAGGTTCTCACCACTCATCCAGATGACACCGGTAAGAATCGCTCGTTCCGGTGCGGTCCACCGGGGACCGCGCGTCCCCCGACCACCCTTGTGGAGGCTCCTCATGCAGCACACCGTCGGCACCGACACGCCCGAGACGCGGGCCGTGCACCACCGCACCGCCACGATCGACGGGCGCACCGTGTTCTACCGGGAGGCGGGCGACCGCTCCGCGCCCACGCTGCTGCTGCTGCACGGCTTCCCCACCTCGTCGCACATGTTCCGCCGGTTGATCCTCGACCTCGCGGACTCGTTCCACCTCGTCGCGCCTGACCACCTCGGCTTCGGGTACTCCGACGCCCCGCCCGTGACCGACTTCGACTACTCCTTCGACAACCTCACGGCGACCACCGAGGGCCTGATCGACCACCTCGGCCTCGACCGGTTCGCTCTCTACCTGCAGGACTACGGCGCGCCGATCGGCCAGCGCCTCGCGCTCCGGGACCCGGATCGGGTCACCGCGCTGGTCGTCCAGTCGGGCAACGCCTACGTGGAGGGCTTCACGCCGTTCTGGGACGTCCTGTTCGCGCACGCCAAGGACCGGGCGACCCACGAGGCGGAGGTCCGCACCCTCCTGTCGCCGGCGTCCACCCGCTGGCAGTACACCCACGGCGTCCCCGCGGACCGGCTCGACCGGCTCACCCCCGACACCTGGAACCTCGACCAGTCCCTCCTGGACCGCCCCGGCAACGACGCGGTCCAGCTCCAGCTCTTCTGGGACTACCAGTTCAACCTCGACGTCTACCCCGACTTCCAGGCGTACCTGCGTGCGCACCGTCCCCCGACCCTCGTCGCCTGGGGGGAGCACGACGAGATCTTCGGCGCCGACGGCGCCCGCGCCTTCCTGCGCGACGTGCCCGACGCCGAGCTCCACCTGCTCGACGCGGGCCACTTCGCGCTCGAGACCCACGGTGAGGAGATCTGCGCTCTCGTCCGTGACTTCCTCACCCGCGCGCTCGCCGGGGAGGGCCGATGAGCGGCGCCGGACCTGACGCACCCCCGTCGGGTCGTGCCCCGCTGCCGCCCTTCACCGCACAGACCGCCCGCCGCAAGGTGCGGGCCGCCGAGGACGCCTGGAACACCCGTGACCCCCGGCACGTCGCCGCGGCCTACACCCCGGACAGCGTGTGGCGGAACCGGGACACCTTCCTCACGGGGCGCGACGAGATCGTCGCCTTCCTCACCGCGAAGTGGGAGCGCGAGCTCGACTACAGCCTCCGCAAGGAGCTGTGGGCGTTCCACGAGCACCGGATCGCCGTCCGGTTCCAGTACGAGTGGCACGACGCCGCGGGCCGGTGGTGGCGCAGCTACGGCAACGAGCAGTGGGAGTTCGACGACCTGGGCTACATGGCGCGTCGTGAGGCCAGCATCGACGACGTCCGCATCGAGCCTGCCGAACGACGCATCCACGGGCCCCGCCCCCCGGGCGACACCACGGTCCTCCCCCTGCGCTGAGCCACTCGCCGCCCCCGCAGCGGCACGCGCGTCCGGGCGCCGGGGATCAGGCGGCCGGGAGCCGGTACACGGACACGTGGGAGCGGGACTCGGCGGTGAACGGCTCCCCCGCCCATCCGGCGTGCCGGGTCTCGAGCCCGAGGCCGGCGAGGCGGGCCATGAGGTCGAGCTCGGCGGGCCAGACGTACCGGTGGGGTGTGCGCCCCACGGTGGCGCGGCCGTCGTCGTCGAACCGGACGTGGTGGGACACGACGCGCTGGCGGAGGACGTCGTAGGTGTCGACGCCGAGGTAGCCGGGCTCGTCGTGCCACACGGTCGCGGTGCGGCCGGGCGGGAGGGCGCGCAGCTCGGGGACCCACAGCTCGACGACGAACCGACCCCCGGGGGCGAGGTGGCGGGCGGCGTTGCGGAAGCACGCGACCTGGGCGTCCTGGGTGAGCAGGTTCGCGATCGTGTTGTACACGAGGTAGACGAGCGTGTGCTCTCCCGGCACCCGGGCGGTGGCCATGTCCCCCACGACGACGGGCAGGGTCGTCTCGTCGGCCTTCTCCCGCAGGCGGGCGACCATGTGCCGGGAGATCTCGATGCCGGTGACGGGTACGCCGCGCGCGGCGAGCGGGATCGCGACCCGGCCGGTGCCGACGGCGAGCTCGACCGCGCTCCCCCGGCCCGCGAGCGCCGCGAGCCGGTCGACGGCGGGGTCGAGGACGTCGGGGGCGAACATGCCCTCGCCGGGGGTGTCGTACCGCGCGGCGGCACCGGCGTCCCAGAGGCGTTCCTGGTCGGTGCCGGCGAGGTCGGTGCGGGGGCGGGTCACCGTGCGACGGTGTCAGGTGGTGTCCGCGGCGGTCCAGGGATTTCGGGTGGTCGGGCGTCCTCGGTGTCCCCGGTCGGCGGGTCCGGACGCTACGGTGGCGGCATGGATCGTGAGGCGTTCGCCGGCTATGTCCGTTCTCAGGGGTGGGGCGTCGTGGCGTCCCTCGGCGACGACGGCGGGCCGCAGGCCGCGTTCCTCGCGGTGGCGGCGACGGGCGCGGGCGAGCTGGTGTTCGACGCGCGCTCGACGTCGCGCAAGGTGGCGAACCTGGCCAGGGACCCGCGTGTCGCCGTGACGATCGGCGGGACGGACGGGACGACGCTGCAGTGCGAGGGCAGGGCGGACGTCCCGGCCGGCGCGGACCGGGACCGGTGCGCCGCGGCGTACGCGGCCGCGTTCCCGCAGTTCGCCGCGTCGCTGGCCGACGAGGGCATCGTCCTGCTGCGGGTCGTGCCCACCTGGGCGCGGTACGGGGACTTCCGGGACGGTCGGTCCGACACGACGGAGGTCGACGTCTCCGGGTGGGGCCCGGCCGGGGCCTGACCCGAGCCCTGTCCTGGAGGGGGCGTCAGCCGAGCAGCGCGTGCTTCGCGCGCGCGAACTCGGTGTCGGTGAGGTCGCCGGCGCGGTGCAGGGCGGCGAGGCGTTCGAGCCGGGCGACGAGCGCCGCTCCCCCGTCACCCGGGGTGGCGCTCGCGGCGGGTGCGCCGCGCCCGACGACGCGCCACAGGGCGCGGGTGAACACGCCGGGGCGGCGGGCGGTGCCTGCCTGGCCGGGCTGGAGGCGCGGCACGCGCGGCGAGGGGACGGTCCGGTCGTCGACCAGGATGCTCCCGGGTCGCGTGTCCGCGAGCGAGCGCGCGAAGCGGGCGAAGCGTGCGGAGGACCCGTCGAGCAGGACGGCGCGGGTCGTCCGGGCGCCGGGGTGCTCGTCGCGCCAGGTCACGACGACGGTCGGCCCGTCCCCGGTCACGGTCACCACGGGTCGCCCGGCGGGCTCGAGCACGGTGTCGTCGCCGCGGACGAGGCGCAGCCGGGTGCCGTCCCACACGAGCCGGCCGCCGGCGACGTGGAACATGGCCGGGTAGCGGGGCGCGGCGGCGAAGCGCGAGGTGTCGGGCGCCCGGCCGGGGACCGTCACGACGCCGACGGGCCGCCGTCGGGGCGGGGTGGCGGGGGCCGTTCCGTGCGCGTGCTCCGCGAGGGCCTCCACGACGGGGACCGCGACCGTGACGGGGGCGACGCGCTCGGCGCCTGGCTCCGGGGCGGGCCCCACCGGGTGCGCGGCGGCGTGGCCCTCGGTCGCGCTGGTGCTCATGGTGCTCCCCCGTCGTCGTCGGTCCCCCGATCCTGCCGCGCGACACCCTCCGAGAGCAACCCCTCCGGTGGTGTCGTCGCAGGTCACGGAGACGTGAGCGCGCCCCCGGCCGGGAGCACCGGTGGCCGGGGGCGCGCAGTCCGGGAGCGGGTCAGAGCCCGCCGAGCAGCGCCGTGAAGTCGGGCGTGGTCGCGAACGGGTCGGCGGGGCCGGCGTTCTTGCGCAGGGCGACCTTCTCCGCGAGCTCGCGCCCCGCGCGCGCGATCCGGGCGGGCAGCCCGCCGCCGGTGTCGGCCTCGGCGGCCGCCCAGTCGTCCGTCGCGGCGAACACGGACGTCGTGGCGACGTCGGCCCGCAGGTAGGTGAACAGCGGCCGCAGGGAGTACTCGAGCGCGAGCGAGTGGCGCGCGGTGCCGCCGGTCGCGCCGAGCAGCACGGGCGTGCCGGTGAGCGAGTCCTTGTCGAGGACGTCGACGAACGACTTGAGCAGACCCGAGTACGTGGTGGTGAACAGCGGGGTGGTCACGACGATCCCGTCGGCGGCGGCCAAGCGCTCGAGGACCCCGGCGAGCTCGCCCGTGGGGAACCCGGTGAGCATGGCGTCGACGACGGCGTGCGCGTGGTCGCGCAGCTCGACGGTCTCGACCTCGGCGCTCACGCCGAGGCCCTGCAGCTCGCGCACGGTGGCCTCGCCGAGCCGGTCGGCGAGCAGGCGCGTGGAGGACGGCTTGGACAGCCCGGCGGACACCACGACGAGGCGGCGGTCCGGGGCGGGGGTGCTGGCGGTCATGCGGTGCTCCTGGGGTCTGGCGTGTCGTGCGGGGGTCGGCCCGTCACCGGGCCGGGTGGTGCGGGGTGCCCGACGGCGGCAGGTCGACCGGGTGCGCGGGGCACCCCTCGACCGTACGCCGGCGGGCGACCGGTCCCGCGGCCGGTGAGGTCGGCCGCGGGACCGGCGCTGGCTACAGCCCGAACGCGGCGCCGGCCTTCGCCGGCTCCTGGTCGTCCTCGGCGGTGCGCCCGGTCCAGCGGTCCTCGGTGCCGCCGACGTGCGCGGCGCCCTCGGTCCCGGCGGCGCGGGCCGCGGCGACGCGCTCGGCGTGGCTCGGCGGGTTCGCCGGCACGTGCGCGGGCCGAGCGGCCTCCATCTCCTTGCGGAGCACGGGCACGACCTCGCCCGCGAGGAGGTCGATCTGCTCGAGCACCGTCTTGAGCGGCAGGCCGGCGTGGTCCATGAGGAACAGCTGACGCTGGTAGTCGCCCACGTGCTCGCGCATCGCGGCGTACCGGTCGATCACCTGCTGCGGGGAGCCGACGGTGAGCGGCGTCTCGCGCGTGAAGTCCTCCATCGACGGGCCGTGCCCGTACACGGGCGCGTTGTCGAAGTAGGGGCGGAACTCGTCCCACGCCTTCTGGGAGTCCTTGCGCAGGAACACCTGGCCGCCGAGGCCGACGATCGCGGTGTCCGCGGGGCCGTGGCCGTGGTGCTCCCAGCGCTGGCGGTAGAACTGCACCATCTGCTTGGTGTGGCTGATGGGCCAGAAGATGTTGTTGTGGAAGAACCCGTCGCCGTAGTAGGCCGCCTGCTCGGCGATCTCGGGGCTGCGGATCGACCCGTGCCACACGAACGGCGGCACGCCGTCCAGCGGCCGCGGGGTGGAGGTGAAGCCCTGCAGCGGGGTGCGGAACTTGCCCTCCCAGTCCACGACGTCCTCGGTCCACAGGCGGCGCAGCAGCGCGTAGTTCTCGATCGCGAGCGGGATGCCGTTGCGGATGTCCTGCCCGAACCACGGGTACACCGGGCCGGTGTTGCCGCGACCCATCATGAGGTCCATGCGCCCGTCGGAGATGACCTGGAGCATCGCGTACTCCTCCGCGAGGCGCACCGGGTCGTTCGTCGTGATGAGGGTCGTGGACGTCGACAGGACGATGTTCTTCGTCACACCGGCGAGGTAGCCGAGCATGGTCGTCGGCGAGGACGGGACGAACGGCGGGTTGTGGTGCTCGCCCGTGGCGAAGACGTCCAGGCCCGCCTCGTCCGCGTGCTTCGCGATGGTCAGCATCGCGCGCACGCGCTCGGTGTCGTCGGGGGTCCGGCCCGTCGTGGGGTCCGTCGTGACGTCGCCGACGGTGAAGATGCCGAACTGCATGGTGTGCTCCCGTGAGTCCTAGGTCGATGCGTTTGCATGTACATGCCGCTCAACCCGGCACCCCCCGGGTTTGTTCCCGGGCCCGTCCCGCCGCCGGTGTGAGCGTGCGCACGTCCGGGCCGTGGGGGCCGCGACGAGTTGCGTCGGGCATCGAAACCCGGGAGCCTGGGACCGCGACGCGCCGAGGCGGACCGGCCGGGCGCCGTGGGGGCGGCCAGCCGCGGACACCCCGCGACGTTCACCGGACCTTCACGGCGCGTCGGAACACCGACCGACGGTGAGGCGTTGCCTCTCGTAGACCGGGCCGCTGCCCGCACCCCACCGGGCGCGCCCACCACCCCCGAAGACCCCTCAGGAGGACACCATGGCCGACCGTTCGCTGCGCGGGATGAGCATCGGTGCGAAGAGCATGGAGTCGGACGAGGGCGTCGACTTCGCCCCCCGCTTCCAGGCGCACTACGACTGCCCCAACGGGCACACCATCATCCTGCCGTTCTCGACCGACGCCGAGGTCCCCCCGGTGTGGGAGTGCCGCTGCGGCGCCGAGGCGCTCCTGCGCGACGCCGAGCGCCCCGAGCCCAAGGCCGGCAAGCCCGCCCGCACCCACTGGGACATGCTGCTCGAGCGCCGCACGATCTCCGAGCTCGAGGAGCTCCTCGACGAGCGCCTCGGCCTGCTGCGCGCCGGCAAGCTGCGCCGCAGCGCCTGACGCCGCAGCGCCTGACGCCACGGTCGCCTGACGACCGGAGAGGCCCGGACCCCGCAGGGTCCGGGCCTCTCGTGCGTCACGGGCAGGGCGTGGTCCCCCGCCCCGCTCGCGCACCGCTCCGTCCTCGCTGCGCCCGGCCTCAGCGAGAGGCCCGGCTCCCCCGCCCCCGGACCGCCCCCGCGAGCTGGGCGGCGCGCCGCCGCGCACCCCACACCGTGACCTTCCACAGCGCCTCGGTGACGATCGAGCGGCTCATCTTCGACCGGCCCGCGGTGCGCTCGACGAACGTGATCGGCACCTCGACCACGCGCCCGCCAGAGCGCACCACGCGCCAGGCCATGTCCACCTGGAAGCAGTACCCGTGCGACTCGACGCTCGCGAGGTCGACGGCGCGCAGCGCGGCGGCCCGGTACGCGCGGAACCCCGCCGTCGCGTCGCCCAGGCCCAGCCCGAGCGCGACGCGCGCGTAGACGTTCCCCGCCCGGGAGAGCACCTCGCGGTGCCACGGCCAGTTCTCCACCCGCCCGCCCGGCACCCAGCGCGACCCGATGACGAGGTCCGCGCCCGCGCCCTCCCCGGGCTCCCCCGCCGGGGCGAGCGCCGCGAGCAGCGAGGGCAGCTGCTCGGGCTGGTGCGACCCGTCGGCGTCCATCTCGACCAGGACGTCGTACCCGGCGTCCAGGCCCCAGCCGAACCCCGCGACGTACGCGGCGCCCAGCCCCTCCTTGCCCGCCCGGTGCAGCACGTGCACGCCCGGGTCCGCGGCGGCCGCGGCGTCGGCGAGGTCGCCCGTCCCGTCGGGGCTCGCGTCGTCGACCACGAGCACGTCCGCGTCGGGCACCGCGGCGCGCAGGCGCGCGAGCGTGCCCGGCAGGGTCAGCGCCTCGTCGTACGTGGGCACCACGACGAGCACGCGGCCCGGCGCGGCGGGCTGCCCGGGGCGCTCGCTCACCGCGCGTCGTCCCCGGTCGAGGCCGCGGCGGGCGTCGCGGACGACCGGACCGTGCGGCGCTCGCGAACGGCGCTCGCGACCCCCGCCGCGAGGAGGCCGAGGGCGAGGAGCTCGACGACGCGCCCGGGCCAGTCCCCCGCCCGCACGGCCGGGGTCAGGCTCGTGCGCAGCGGCAGGTCCGCGACGAGCTGGTCGGCCGTGAACAGCCCGGTGCTCTGCAGCAGGGCGCCGTCGGGGGCGATGACGCCGCTCACGCCGACGGTCGAGACCTGCACGGTCGCGCGCCCGGTCGCCACGGCGCGCAGCCGCGACATGGCGAGCTGCTGCGTGGACTCGGCGGTGTACCCGAAGGAGGCGTTGTTGGTCGGCACGACGAGCACCTCGGCACCCGCGTCCACGGCGTCGTTCACGAGGCCGTCGTAGGCGACCTCGAAGCAGATGACGACGCCGAGCGGCACCGTGCGCCCGAGGCGCTCGGACGCGAGGTCGACGACACCGGTCTCGGTGCCGGGGATCATGTCGATGGAGACGCGGTCGACCTGGTCGGAGAAGACCCGCAGCAGGGGCCGCAGCGGGATGTACTCGCCGAACGGGGCGGGGTGCTGCTTGGCGTACCGGTCCACGACGCCCGCCCCGGGCTCCCACAGCAGGGACACGTTGTACCGGCCGCCGGTCTCGGGGTACTCCTGGGCGCCGACGAGGATCGGGGCGCCGACCTCGCGCGCGGCGTCGTCGATGGCGCGCGCGACGTCGGGCGTGGTCTGCGGGTCGAGGTCGGACCCGTTCTCGGGCCACAGCACGACGTCGAGGTCGCCGGGCTCCACCTGGTCCAGCAGCGCGAGGGTCCCCTGGAGGTGGTTGTTGAGCACCTCGGCCCGGTTCGCGAACGAGCCGAGGCCCGGCTCGCCCACGTTGCCCTGCACGGCCCCGACGGCGAGCGTTCCCGCCTCGGCGCGCGTGTCGAGCGGCACGAACAGGGGTGCCACGACGAGCGCGCCGGCCACGGCCACCGGGACGACGGCCCCCGTCACGACGTCGCGCCGGCGCACCAGCGCGAGGACGGCGACCGCGAGCAGCGACCCGGCGAGCGCGACGAGCAGGGACACGAGGGCCTCGCCCCCGAGCCACGCCGCGCGCCCGAGCGGGGAGTCCGCCTGGGAGAACGCGAGCCGGCCCCAGGGGAAGCCCCCGAACGGGACCTCGGTGCGCGCCTGCTCGACGCCGACGAACAGCACCGCGAACCCGACGGCCTGCGCCCAGGGACGCGCGGCGAGCCACGACCACCGCCGCGCCCACACCCACGCGGCGCCGAGCACGGCGACGAAGCACGCCTCCATGACGGACAGCGCGACCCAGGGCACGGTCTCGGTCGCGTAGTTGGCCCACCACAGGTGCGGCAGGAAGAACGCCAGACCCCACACGAGCCCGACGAGGAAGCCCCAGCGCGCGCCGTCGCGGCGCAGGGCCCAGAACAGCGCGGCGACGCCGACGAACGCGAGGGGCCACCACCCGCGGTCGGGGAACGCCGCGTCGGTGACGAGCCCGCCCGCGAGGGCGAGGAGCAGCGTGAGCGGCCGCGACGGGGGCCCGACGAGGGTGCGCGCGTCCGCCGTGCCGGGGACGTCGCGCCCGGTCTCGGCGGGGCCGGTCGTGGGGGTCGCGGCTGCCGGGGAGCCCGGGGCGGGGGCGTCCGGTCCTGCGGGGTGGGATCGCCCGGCCGGGGCGGCCGTGGGCTCGGGGGCGTGCACGGGTGCACCTTACGCCACGCACCTGCACGGACCCGGGTCCGCGACGGCGGCCCGGCGGGTGAACGAGAGGCTGCGTGTGCGGGCTCGCGCGCCCTTCGGCCCGTACCCCGCCGCCACCGGCGGGAGCACGTTTTCTACTGAGCGCGCGAGCCCGGCCAGATACCCGGCGCGGCACGCCGAGGGGTCGTCGTCGGTGGCTGATCCCCCTGCGGCCGCGGGGGCCGGAACACCCTGTCGAACCTACTCCGGCTCACGGCCCTGTCAAGCGGTAGCGGTCAGACGAACGTGTCGAACAGGGGGACGCCGTCGCGCACGGTCTGCAGGCACCGCGGCCGCGGCACGTCCGGGCCGAGCTCCGGCAGGAGCGGCTGCCCGGCGCGCGCGTCCGTGCTCCACGACGACGTCGTGCGCCCGAGCGCGCCCTGCACGACCAGGTGCTCGCCCCGCCACACCGCCAGGTGCGCGGGCGCCCCGACACGCAGCTGCCCGGCGCCCGTGTGGTCCAGGCCCGCGATGCGCCACCCGCCGCGCGTGTGCGCGCGGAACGCGGCCCGCGCCGAGATCTGCTGGTCCGGGTCCACGTGCGACATCGCCGCGAGCACGCCCGCCCA
>JAQSXO010000335.1 GCA_029256625.1 Cellulosimicrobium sp.
GGTCCTGCTGTGAGCCGCCCACGCGGCCGTGCGGGCGGGCCGGGGCGGTGCGACGGTGGCGGCGTGACAAGACTCGTGGAGGCGATCGCGCGGCCGGTGGGCGCGGCGCTCGCTGCCGTGACCGGGACGGTCGCGCACCTACGGAGCGGCCGACCGATGCACGCCCGCGGGGTCGTCCTGCGGGCGACCCTCGTCGTCGCCGAGGACGAGGCCGGCGCGACCAGCGTGCCGCAGGGCCGCACACCCGCGACCGTGCGCGTGTCGCTCGCGGCGGGACTGCCGCGGGGTTGGCCGGACGTCGTCGGGATCGCGGTGCGCTGGACCGACGACGGCGCTCCGCAGGACGTCCTGCTCGCGTCCGCCGGGCACGGGCGCGGCACGCGCTACGTCCTCGCGCCGCGGCGCGAGCTGCTGGGCGGGTGGTTCTCCACGCTCATGCCGCTGCGCTCACCGCACGGTCCCGTCCTCCTCGCGGTGCGCCCGGACCGGGTCGCGACCCGGGCCGCGGGGACGCCGACGCTCGAGGCGCTCGAGGCCTCCCCGTTCGGGCCGTGGCGGCGGTTCGGCGCGATCGAGCTGCACGGCCCCGTCGCGGGCGCCACGCACGACGGCGACGACCCCGGCCTCCGGTTCGAGCCCACCCGGCACGCACCGCACCGTCTGGGCACCTACGCGTGGGAAGACGCGTTGCGCGCTCCCGGCTACGCCGCAGCGCGTCGGCACGGCCACGCCTGACCGGGGCCTTCCGGCGCGGCGACGCCTGCGCGGCCGCCTGCACGCCGCCGCGCACGAAGAAGGGCGGCGGTCCCGGAGTCCTGTCCACCGGGACCGCCGCCCGCGGGGGCGACACCGTCGACGTGAGGCCGCCCCCGAGTCGGGGCCGGGCGGTGAGGAGGCCCCGCCCGGCCGTGCGCGGCGGTCGGTCAGACCGCCGCGAGCCGACGGCGCAGCCCGAGCCCGACGCCCGCGACACCCGCGAGCACGGTCCCGCCGACGAGCGCCGACATGCCGAGCGACACCCGTCCGACGGGGCTGTTCTCGACGCTGTCCTTGAGCTCTGCCGTGCCGTCGGAGAGGGTCCCCGTGCCGTCGGACAGCGCGGCGGCGCCGTCCGCGATGCGGGTGCTGCCGTCGTGCAGGTCCGACGCGCCGTCGGCGAGCGTCGTCGTCCCGGCGTGCAGCGTCGTCGAGCCCTCGGCGAGCGCGGCGTTGCCCGCCGCCAGGGTCGTCGCGCCGGTGGACAGCGTCGTGAGCCCGTTCTGCAGGCGCAGCGTCCCGTCCTCGAGGCGGGTCGTCCCGGCGAACAGGTCGCCCGCGCCCGTGCGGAGCCGGACCGTGCCCGCCGAGAGGTCCGCCGCGCCGGTCGTGGCCCTGGCCGTCCCCGCCTTGAGGCCGGCGGCACCGGTGGCGAGCTCCGACGTGCCCGTGGCGAGCTCGGAGGTCTTCGTCGCGAGCAGCGCGCTGCCGCCGCTCACGCGAGCGGCACCGGCGGCGAGGTCGGCGTTGCCCTGCGCGACCTGCGTCGCCCCGGCGCTGAGCTCGCCGACCTTTCCGTGGAGCGTCGTGGCGCCGGCCTCGAGCTCGCCGATCTTGCCGTCCAGCGTCGTGGCGCCGGCGGCCAGCGCGTCGATGCCACCCGCGAGCTGGACGTCGATGCCCGTGCGGAGCTGCTGGACCCCGGTGGCGAGGCCCGGCTGCGCGGGGGTGCCCTCGCCGAGGCCCGCGCGAAGCTGCGCGAGCCCCGTGGTGAGCCCGGGCCGTTCCGGGGTGCCGGTCCCGAGGCCGGCCGAGAGCCGGTCGACACCGACGGTGACATCGCCCGCCCCCACGGAGAGCTGGGCCGCGCCCGAAGCCAGCCTCCCGGCGCCGACCGCGATCCGCGCGGAGGCGCCGGGCGCCGACTCGGTGCCGTTGCCCAGCGCGCGGACGTTCGCGGCGATCGTCGCCAGAGCCTCCGGCGACGCCGCGACCTCTCCGCGCGCGATCTTGTCCAGCTGTGCCGCGAGGCCGTCCAGGTTGGTCCCGACGGTCACGGCCGAGCGCTGGAGCTCGCCGGCAGAGCCCTGCAGCTGGTCGGCGCCTCCGCCGAGGGCGACCACACCACCGCGCACCTGGGCCGCTCCGCCCTTCAGCTCGTCCACTCCTGCCTGGATCGTGTCGACCCCCGCTCCTGCTGCGGCGACCCCGCCGGCGAGGCGCGCCGCACCGGCGGAGAGCTGCGCCTGGCCCTGGTCGAGCGACTGGACACCCCCGCCGAGGCTCTCTCGCACGCCCGCTCGGAGCGCGGTGGTCCCGGCGGCGAGGGTGTCGGCTCCGGTCGCGAGCCGATCTGCGCCCGACGCGAGGCCGGCGGAGCCGTTCGCGGCGCGGACGGCGCCCGCGCTCAGGTCGCCGGCGCCCGCGCTGAGGTCGCCTGCGCCCGCGGCGAGCTGCGACGCACCGTCGGCGGCGCGTGCGTTCCCGGCCGCGAGGCGCGCGGCCCCGGCGTCGAGGTCCTCGCTGCCGGCGGCGAGGCGGGCCGCCCCGCTCGCGGCGTCGCCCGTGCCCGCGGCGAGACGGGCAGCCCCGGCGTTCAGCTCGTCCGCGCCGGCGGCGAGCTCGGTCGCCCCGTCGAGCGCGGTGGTGCCGCCCGTGGCGAGCTGCGCCGCGCCGTCGGACGCCTTCTGCGCGCCGGCGACGAGGTCGCCCGCGCCGTCCTCCAGGTCGCCCGCCCCGTCGGCCAGGCGCTGGGCGCCGGCCTGGGCCTCGGCGGTCCCGTCGGCGAGCGTCGACGCGCCGTCGGACAGCTGTGTGGCGCCGTCGTCGAGGCGCGTGGCGCCGTCGGCGACCTTGCCGTTGTACACGAGCAGGAACGCGATCAGGCCGGCCACCGCGAGGGCGAGCACGGCGAGCGCGACGGACGTGAGGACCGTGTGGGTGCGCGACGGTCGTGGAGAGGCATGCTGCGTCATCTGTCGTCCTTCCTCGCGCCCGGCGTCGTCGCAGGGCGGTCGGCAGTGGGGGGAGAAGACAAGCGGGGGGAGAGGGTGGAGAGAAGGCGGGGTCACGTGCCCTGCCCGTCGCGGGAGTGCGCCGGACCACGCCCGCCAACGTTGGCGGGACGTGAAGTAGCGGGTAAATCTCGAACGACGCTAGCAACCGCCGGGACGGGGCGGACAGCGAGTACTAGGTACTTCCGCCGTCACGATTCGGTCACGGGACCGAAGTATCAGGTACTCCGGCTCCGAACCCGTCGCCCGGAGCAACCGGCGCCTTCTCCGGGGCTCTCGCGGACTCTCGCGGACGGCGCGCGCACTGTTCACCCGACGGCCACCCGCCGGCCCGGACCCGGTCGCCGCCGCGCCACCGCGGGCCACCACCCTCTGCTCGACCCTCGTCGAAGGAGAGACATGTCAGCCATCCCTGCGCAGGCCCGTCGGCGGACCGCGATGCGCACCCCCGAGCGCGCCCCGGCCCGCCGCACGCGCCTCGCCGCGCTCGTCGCCACGGGCGCGACGCTCACCCTGGGCCTGGGCGCGCTGCCCGCGCTCGCCGCGGGTCCCGCACACCCGGCCGGCGCCGCGTCGTCGGCCGCGTCGTCCGCCTCGACGGCGGCCCTCCCGGCGGCGGTCGCCTGGACGACGCCCGCCGCGGACGAGACGTTCCACCGCCTCGCCACGTACCCCGTGTTCCAGAACCGCCCGGCCGGCGAGGACGCCGCGGCCGAGACGGTCGCCGAGATCTCGGCGGTGAGCGAGGACGGACGCACGGTCGTCCACACGGACGCGCTCGCGCGCCGCATCGGCTTCCTCGACATCGCGGACCCGAGCGCACCGAAGGGCCTGGGCACGCTGAGCCTCGCAGAGCTCGGCTCGGAGCACGACGAGCCGACGTCGGTCGCGATCGTCGGCGGGTACGTCCTCGTCGTCGTGGACACGTCCGTGAGCTTCACCGAGCCGAGCGGCCGCCTCGACGTCGTCGACCTCGCCACGCGCGAGCGCGTGCGGTCGCTCGAGCTCGGCGGCCAGCCCGACTCGATCGCCGTCACGCCCGACGGCGCCCACGCCGTCGTCGCGATCGAGAACCAGCGAGACGAGGAGGCCACCCCGGCGGGTAGCGACGAGGGCGACCTCCCCCAGCTCCCCGGCGGCTTCCTCCAGATCCTCGACCTGCCCGGCGACGATCCCGCCGCGTGGTCGACCCGCGCCGTCTCGTTCCTCGACGGCGCCGGCGCGCCGCTCCCGGTCGTCGAGGCGGCCGGCCTCGACACCCCGCAGGACCCCGAGCCCGAGTACGTCGCCGTCAACCCGGCGGGCACGAAGGTCGCGGTGACGCTCCAGGAGA
>JAQSXO010000336.1 GCA_029256625.1 Cellulosimicrobium sp.
CGCCCGCCGAAGAACGCGAGGTACGGGGGCAGCTTGATCCGGTAGTACTTCTGGTAGAGCAGCGCCGCCGTGAGACCGATGACGATGCCACCGAGCACGCCGTAGTTGATGAGCTCCTGCGCATCCCCCTCGGCGGGCTTGCCGAGCACGTAGGGCGAGAGCGAGTCGCTGACGCCCTTGAAGACGAGGTAGCCGATGAGGGCCGCGAGGCCCGTCGTCCCGTCGGACTTCTTCGCGTACCCGACCGCGACACCGAGGGCGAAGATGATCGGCAGGTTGGCGAACAGCGCGTTGCCGGCCGCCCCGAGCACGTCGGCGACGGGCTGCATCCACGCGAAGGTGCCGGCCACTCCGTCGGCGCCGAGCATGTCGGGCTGGCCCAGGCGCAGCAGCAGCGCGGCGGCGGGCAGGGACGCGATGGGCAGCATGAGGGAGCGCCCGACGCGCTGGAGCTGCGCGAAGCCGGGCACCCCCTTCTTCGTCCTCGTCGGTTCGGCGACGGTGGTCATGTGTCGTTCTCCTCCTGGGCGGGCCTGGGGCGCAGGCCGGGATGCGTCGAGCGGCGGCTGTGGCGCGACGTCGTGCAGGGCGTCGTTGCCGGTCCCGGGGCACGACGAGAAGACCTGGGGTCGTCGTCCCCGGACACCCGGTCCAGGTTGTCTGGACCACTTGCAGGAAGAGTGGTCTAGACCTCATGATGTGTCAACCCCCGGAGGTGACCCGGGACACACGGACAGGTCCACGACCCGCGTCGCCGCAGGTCGGAAGGCGGACAATGCACCCGTGGAGATCGAGGCACCGACGCAGGGCCGTCCGCCCGGACAGGGCGCGGACGCGGACGAAGGACCAGGACGAGGACGAGGACGCGGCACGACGATGAGCAGGTCACGATCGCAGGCGAGCGAGCACAAGTACCTCACGGTGCGCGCCTACCTCGCCGACCTCGTGGCGAGCGAGCTCTCGGTCGGCGACGCGGTGCCGTCCGAGCGCAGCCTCACCGAGAAGTTCGGCGTCTCGCGCATGACCGTGCGCCAGGCGATCGACGCGCTCGTGACCGAGGGCGTCCTCGAGCGTGCGCAGGGCCGCGGGACGTTCGTCGCCCCGCCGCGCGCGGACTTCGAGATGCGCCTCACGACGTTCGGCGAGGAGGCACGGCGCCGCGGCATGGAGCCGGGCACCGACGTGCTCGAGGTCGGCACGGCGCCCGCCCCGGCGTCGGTCGCCGAGTCGCTCGGGCGCGCGACGGGCGACCCCATGCACCACGTGGTGCGCCTCCGCTCCGCCGACGGGTCGCCCATGAGCGTCGAGGAGGCGTGGATCCCCGTCGACCTCGCGCCCGACCTGCTCGACGACGGCGTCCCCGAGAGCCTCTACGGCGCCCTGCGCGAGCGCGGCCTGGCCCCGACGTGGGGCGAGGACACGATCACCGCGTCCGACGCCACGGTCCAGGAGCAGAAGCTCCTCGGGCTGCGCGCGTCGCGGGCGGTCATGCGCACCGTGCGCCGCACGTTCGCCGGCGACGCGCCGCTCATGTACTCCCGGTCGAGCTACCGCGGCGACCGGTACAGCGTGTTCGTCCCGCTGCGCGAGGCGCGCCCGACGCTCGTGCCGCGCACCACCGCGACCGACGCGGCGAGCACCCCCGACCCGACGCCCACCGACCACCTCGACCCCGTGCCAGTGCCGGCCCGGGCGACCGAAGGGAACGACCGATGACACAGTCCGACGCAGAGCGCGCCGCGACGATCCTCGCCGGGCTCGGCGGGGTGGCGAACATCGACGAGATCGACCCGTGCACCACGCGGCTGAGATCGCTCGTCAAGGACCCCGCGCTCGTCGACGCCGCGCTCCTGCGGCGCGCCGGAGCGTTCGGCGTCATGGTCAACGGCCGGGTCGTCCAGGTCGTCGTCGGCCCGCAGGTCGACACGATCGCGTCCGACCTCGCCGACCTCATGTGAGGACTCGCCACGACCGCAGCACCACCGCCGTCGCACCACCCCTGGCGACGGCGTCCCGACCCCGCGCGCCCCGCGCACCCCGACCGGCACGGCAGCCGGCCGGGACACCTGACCGGCCCCGGCCGGACCCGGAACCACGAGGAGCACCCGTGAGCAAGGCAGAGCAGATTCTCCGAGGCCTCGGCGGCGACGCGAACGTCGTCGACCTGGAGGCGTGCATCACGCGCCTGCGCGTCGAGGTCGAGGACCCGGCGCTCGTCGACGACGCGACCCTGACCGCCGCCGGGGCGATCGCCGTCGTGCGGTCGGGCGCCGCGATCCAGGTCATCGTCGGCCCCGAGGCCGACAACATCGCCTCCGACATCGAGGACCTGCGCTGATGGCCGCGCCGCTCACGGTGCTCGTGCCCGTCACGGGCACGGTGATCGACGTCTCCGACGTCGACGACCCCGTCTTCTCGGCGGGCCTCGTCGGGCCGGGTCTCGCCGTCGAGCCCGACGACGCGCAGGGAGGCGAGGCCGTCGCCCCCATCACCGGCACGGTCGTCAAGCTGCACCCGCACGCGTTCGTCGTCCAGCACGACGACGGCCGCGCGGTCCTGGTGCACCTCGGCATCAACACGGTCCAGCTCGGCGGCGAGGGCTTCACCACGCACGTCACGCAGGGCGACCGCGTCGAGCGCGGCACCGTGCTCGTCTCGTGGGACCCGAAGGCCGTGCGCGCCGGCGGCCGGTCTGCCGTGTGCCCCGTCGTCGCGCTCGAGGCGGTCCCCGACGACGTGACCTCGCTCGCCGAGGTCGGCGCGTGGGCCGCCCACGGCGAGGAGCTCCTCACCTGGGGTTGACGCCGACTCGGCGCGGACCTCGCGGGGCTATTGTGCGGGGCCCTTCCATATGCCAGGCTCCTCACTGACGCCACGCCCACAGGGGGCGAGCCTGGCGTCACGATGCCCCGGCATCACCACCCAATGGAGGGGGAACGATGAAGTTCAAGAGGCTCGTCGCTGTCGTCGCCACCGCTGCTGCGCTGGCCGTCGCTGCGCCCACCGTCGCGAACGCGGCCGAGACCCGGACGTACACCAACACGTTCGGGAGCTGCAGGGTCCTCGTGGTGTCCTACGCCAACGCCGGAGGGGCGAAGGCCACCGCCTCGTACCGGCTCCTGGCCGGCCAGTCCAAGGTCTTCAGCACCGCGGGCCACATCCTCGGCCACTCCTGGACCGCCTGCTGACGACACCGTCTCCCAGGGCCGGGCTTCCTCGAAGCCCGGCCCTGGGCATGGCCGGCAGGGGCCCGGACACGTTCCCGCGACGCTGACCTAGCCCCGCAGCGGGAGCGTGAGCGACGGGACGTCGCCCGGCTCGCCGCGGTCGACCACGCGGACCGGCACGCCCCAGTCCTGCTGCGCGAGGTGGCACGCGGGGAAGACGTCGGGGTCCGGCTCGCCGTCGGGACCGAGCGGCACGACGTCGCACGACGCCGCGCGCGCCGTCACGTGCAGCACGCCCTCGCGGACCTCGGGGTTGATGACGAGGTCGCGTCCGAGCTCGACGCCGGTCCCGTCCCCGGAGAGCAGCAGCTCGGGCGGCGTCGCGCTCACCCGCAGCTCCGTCGACGGGCCGAACCGGTCGTCGAGCTTCTGCCCCGGCGCCGGGACGAACGGGACGTCGAGCCACAGCGGCCCGGCCTCGATGTCGGTGACGGGGCGCTGCGTGCGGTGCGCGCCGCCGTCGAGCACCTCGCCCGCGAGCGAGGCAGGCAGCGCGACGCGCGTGAGCCGGTGCGCCGCGGACTCCACGACGAGCAGGTGCACCTGCGGCTCGCCGTCCGGTCCCCCGCCCACCTGCACGACGACGCCGCTCGGCTCCGCGAGGTCCGTCGCCAGGGTCGTGACCTCCCCCGCGAGCCGCGTCCCGGTCGCGTCGTCCCCGACGCTCCCGGCGTCGCCGGCCGCGGGCGCGAACCGGCGGAGTGCGCCGTCGTACGTGTCCGCGACGACGACGCTCCCGTCGGGAAGCGTCGCGACCCCGAGCGGGTGCTGCATCAGCGCCTGCTCGGCCGGGCCGTCCCGGTGGCCGAAGTCGAACAGCCCCTGCCCCACGGCGGTCCGCACCTCGACGACCCCGCCGGGCGCCGGGGTCACGCGGCGCAGCGCGGACGTCTCCGAGTCCGCGACCCAGATCGCCCGGTCCGCACCGACGGCCAGCCCGGACGGCTGCGCGAACCAGGCCGACGCACCGGGCCCGTCCTCCAGACCCTCGTTCATGGTCCCGGCGAGGTGCGTCATCGAGCCCTGCTCGCCGTCGAACGCCCACAGCGTGTGGTTCCCCGCCATCGCCACGACGAACGCCGCGAGGTCCTGCGAC
>JAQSXO010000337.1 GCA_029256625.1 Cellulosimicrobium sp.
CTCGTGCGCACGGACCCCGGCCTCCTCGAGCGCGTCGTCGCGAACGTCGTCGCCAACGCCGTGCGGTTCGCGCCCCCGGACCAGCCCGTCCGCGTCCGGGCGTCCGCCTCGGGCGGGATCGTCGAGGTGCGGGTCGTCGACCTCGGGCCGGGTGTGCCCGACGACGCCAAGGAGCGGATGTTCGAGTCCTTCCAGCGGCTCGGGGACACCGGCGGGCACGGCGTCGGGTTGGGGCTCGCCGTCGCGCGCGGCTTCTCCCGCGCCGTCGGTGCGACCCTCGTCCCCGAGGACACCCCGGGCGGAGGCCTCACCATGGTCCTGACCGTCCCCGTCGCGCCGCCGCGCGACCCGGCACGCACCGAGCGGGAGGAGCGCGCGTGAGCGACGACCCGGTGACCCACCACGTCCTCGTCGTCGACGACGACCCCGGCCTGCTGCGCGCGATCGCCATCACGCTCCGCACGCACGGGTGGAGGGTGAGCACCGCGACGTCGGGCGGGGCCGGCATCGACCTCGCCGCGACCGACGCGCCCGACGTCATCCTGCTCGACCTCGGCCTGCCCGACCTCAGCGGGTTCGACGTCATCCGCGCCGTCCGCGCATGGAGCACGGTGCCGATCGTCGTGCTCTCCGCCCGTCACCTCGGCGACGACAAGGTCGACGCGCTCGACGCCGGCGCCGACGACTACGTCACCAAGCCGTTCGCGATGCCCGAGCTCATGGCGCGGCTGCGTGCCGCCGTCCGGCGCTCGGCCGGCTCCGCGCGCGACGGGTCCGCGATCGTCGAGGCGGGCGACCTGCACATCGACCTCGCGCGACGCCGCCTCCTGCGGCGCGGCGCCGACGTGCGGCTGAGCCCCACGGAGTGGGCGCTCCTCGAGATCCTCGTCGCGCAGCGCGGCCGCGTCGTCGAGCGCGAGCACCTGCTGCGCGAGGTGTGGGGGCCGACCGCCACGCGCGACACCCACTACCTGCGGGTCTACCTCGCGCAGCTCCGCCGCAAGCTCGAGGACGACCCCGCGGCGCCGCGCCACCTCATCACGAGCCCCGGCATCGGCTACCGGTTCGAGGAGTGACCTGTCGCGTCGTCCACGAGGCGCGCGAGCTCGCGCACGACGGCGCCCGGCAGCGCGGGCGGGAACAGCAGCGCGCGCTGGAGCTCGCCCGCGCGCCAGCCGTCGCACGCGAGCGCGGCGAGCACGAGCGACGACGGCGCGCCCTCGTCCCGCCACGCGCGCAGCACGAGCGCGTGCACCGCGTGCTGCCCCTCGGGGACGTCGTCGCGCGCGACCCCGCCCAGCGCGTACAGGCGCAGGAGCGCCGCGGCCTTGCGCGAGTCGTCGAGCGCCGCGACCGACGCCGCGACCGCCGCGCGCGACGGGTCGAGGCGCAGCGGCGAGAGGTCGTCGAACCCGGACTGCAGGACCTCGAGCGCGACGTCGTCGACGAGCGTCTCCGCGTCGCCGAACATCGAGCGCAGCGTCGACTCGCTGCGCTCGCAGCGGCGCGCGACGGCGGCGAGCGTGACGTTCTGGACCCCCTCCTCGAGCGCGACCCGCAGCACGGCGTCCACGAGCGGTCGCTCGTCGTCGCGGAACGGGTCCTCGTCGAGGTCCACGTCGCGGAAGACGACGGCGCTCGCGGGCGGCCGTACGTCCGCGTACCGCGAGAGGTCGCCGACCAGGTCCTCCCACTCGGCCTCGGCGAGGTCGTACGCGTCCTGGTAGAGACCGAGCCACGTCCCCTCGAGCGCGAGCGCCGCGACCCACGTGCGCGGGTCGGGGACGCCCGTGGCGCCGTCCGGCCCCCGGCTCGGCTCCTGCGTGGGGATCGCGGCGACCCACTCGTGCAGGGTGGCCCTGGCCGAGCGCGTCGCGTCGCTCTGGTCAGGCGTGGACATGACCGTCACCTCCGTGGTCGGGCACAGTGGACCGAGCCTAACCGGATGCCCCCACGGCGACGCGAGGTCGAACCTTGGTCCGCCGGGGTAGAGCCCTGGTCCGCCGAGGTAGAGGCGTGGTCAGGGGTACGGGTCGACCAGGCCTCTACCTCGCGCCCTACCAGGCCTCTACCTCGGCGTCACGGGCGCGGGACGTCGCGGCGGCGGAAGCCCGTCAGGCCCAGCGCGACGAGCACGACGGCGAGGAGGGTGAGCCAGACGAACGGCCACGGCGCGACGTCGGCCCCTGGGAGCTGGGGGACGTGCCAGAACGGCGAGACGCCGCTGGCCCACGAGGGCAGGTCGAGCAGGGCGCCGAACATCGTCACGACGAACGAGTAGGCGAGGAGCGCCCAGGCGAGCGCCGCGAGCCCCGGCCGCCAGCCGAACGCGGCGACGGCGACGCCCGTCACGACGACGACCGCCGGGAGGTACGCGAACGACGCGGCGAGGTAGTCGCCGAACCCGAAGGCGTCCTCCCCGACGCTCAGCGCGCCGAGCCACAGCCCGACCGCGCTCACGGCGAGCAGCACCGACGTCCCGACCAGGGTCACGACGAGCTGGGCCCCGAGCCAGCGGACGCGCCCGACCCCGGTCGCGAGCACGGGCTCGAGCCGCCCCGCCGTCTCCTCGCCACGGGCCCGCTGCGCCGACGCGACCGCGAAGCCGCCCGCGCCGAGCCCGAGGAAGAGGGCCATGACGGCGACGAACCCGCCGACGAGGTCGGTGGCGTCGCCGAGCATCTGCGCGATCTCGGGGTTGTCGGCGACCATGTCGCCCACCGAGTCGACGAACGTCCCGCACGCGAGCGCGGTGACGCCGACCCCGACGCTCCACGCGAGCACGGACGCGCGCTGCTGGCGCCACGCGAGGGCGAGCGGGCTCGCGAGCCACGCGGCGGCGTCGGGCCGGCCCGCGCGCGGCGGGACGAGCCCCGCGCCGAGGTCGCGCCGCGCCGCGAGCGCGGCGCCCAGCGCGAGGAGCAGCACGACGAGCGCGAGCGACAGGCCGAGCGGCCACCAGCGCAGGTCGACGAACGCGCGGATCTGCTGCGCCCAGCCGATGGGGGAGAGCCACGAGACCCAGCTGCCGTGCTCCTCCTGGACGTCACCGACGGCGCGGAGGAGGAACGCGGCGCCGAGCACGGCGAGCGCGAGGCCGCTCGCGGCTCGCGCGTGCTCGGTGACCTGGCTCGTCACGACCGCGACGGCACCGAACACGAGGCCCGTGACGCCCACCGCCGCGCCGAGCGCGAACGAGTCGACGGCATCGAGCCCGGTCGCGACGAGGACCGCTCCCGTCGCGAGCGCGATCGCCGCGTTGGCGACGATGGCCGCGACGAACGCCGCGGTCGCGGGGGCGTGGCGCCCGACGACCCCGGCCCGGACGAGCTCCGCCCGACCGGTCTCCTCCTCGGCGCGCGTGTGCCGCACGACGAGCGAGATGCTCATGATCGCGACGGCGACCATGACGGTGAGCGCCATCTCGTTCGCGATCATCGCGCCGAGCGTGTAGTCCTCGATCCCGTACTGCGGCCCGGAGAGCATGATCCCCGCGGGGCTCGAGACGAGCGCCGCGCGCGCCTGGCGGTCGGCCGCGGTGGGGTAGAGCGTGTCGAGCGCGACGGCCGCGTACCCGAAGACGAGCGCGATCGACGCCGTCCACACGGGGATGCGGACGCGGTCGCGGCGCAGCGCGAAGCGGAGCAGCGTGGTCCAGCCCGTGGCCGCGCGCCCGCGCCGGTGCGGCTCGGGGGCGACGGTGGCGGCGCGTCGCCCGCGCGGTGGTGCCGCCGTACGGGCGGTCCCGGGGGCGCTCACAGCGCGCCTGCCCCGTCGAGCACGGCGAGCTCGTCGCCGTAGTGGCGCAGGAACAGCTCCTCGAGCGACGGCGGGTTGACCGTCACGGAGCGCAGGCCGAGGTCGGTGAGCGCGCGCAGCACGGCCTCGACGTGGTCGTTGTCGACGTCGAACCGCGCCCGCGTCCCGTCCCCGCCGGGCTCGACGACCAGGTCGTGCACGCCGTCGAGCGCGTCGAGAGCCGACGGGTCACGCTCGGTCACGGCGGTGACGGACGACCGGGTGAGGTGCCGCAGCTCGGCGAGCGTCCCGGACTGGACGGTGCGGCCCGCGCGGATGATCGTCACGGTGTCGCACAGCTTCTCGACCTCCGCGAGGATGTGGCTCGAGAGCAGGACGGACCGGCCCTCGGCGGTCACCTCGCGCACGCACTGCGTGAACACGGACTCCATGAGGGGGTCGAGGCCCGACGTCGGCTCGTCGAGGACGAGCAGCTCGACGTCGGACGCGAACGCCGCGACGAGCGCCACCTTCTGCCGGTTCCCCTTGGAGTAGGTGCG
>JAQSXO010000338.1 GCA_029256625.1 Cellulosimicrobium sp.
GTCGCCCCGCGCCGGGAGACGGCGCCTGAGAGGAGACCTCGTGCTCACGCTGTCCCACACCACCGTGTTCGTGCTCGACCAGGACTCCGCCAAGGAGTTCTACACGTCCGTGCTCGGCTTCGAGCTGCGCGACGACTTCGCGATGGGCGCGGAGTTCGAGGGCGGCGGCGCGGGCTTCCGGTGGCTCACCGTCGGACCGCAGGGCGACCCGACGCGCACCATCATCCTCGCCGACTGTGCCATGGGCCGGGACCCGGAGTCCGCGGCGCAGCTCCGGTCGCTCGTCGCCAAGGGATCGATGGGCGCCGGCGTCCTCCAGACCGACGACTGCGAGGCCACCTACCGCGACCTCGTCGCGAAGGGCGTGACGTTCCGCCAGCCGCCCGCGCACCGTCCCTACGGCGTCGAGGCGGTCTTCGTCGACGACTCGGGCAACTGGTTCAGCCTCACCGAGCCGAAGGTCGCCGCGGTGCCCTGAGCCGTGCGTGCCGCGCCGGCCGTGCCGGCGTCAGCTGTGGTCGAGTCGGCGCAGGATGGCGCCCTCGCGGAGCGCCCACGGGCAGATCTCGACCTCGTCGACGCCGAGCGCGCGCATCGTCTCGACCGCGACGACCCCGCCCGCGACGATCTGGAACGTGCGCTCGGGCGTGATGCCGGGCAGCGCGGTGCGGCCCTCGGCCGTGATGCGTGCGAGCCGCGGCACCCAGTCGGCGAGCTGCGAGCGCCGCACCCGCCACCGGTCGTCGGGGCCGACGGCCTCGGTCTGCATGCCCGCGAGCCGCGCGAGCGAGCGGAACGTCTTGGACGTCGCGACGACGTGGTCCGGGCGCGGGAGCCGGGCGAACCGCGCGACGGCGGGCGCGAGCGTCGTGCGCACGTGCTCGCGCAGCGCCTCGACGTGCTCGGGTGCGGGCGGGTCGTCGGGCAGGAACGCCATGGTCATGCGCCCGGCACCGAGCGGGAGGGACGCAGCGAGGTCGGGCTCCTCGTCGACGCCCGACGCGATCTCGAGCGAGCCGCCCCCGATGTCGAGGACGAGGAGACGCCCTGCGGCCCAGCCGTGCCAGCGCCGCGCGGCGAGGAACGTCAGGCGCGACTCGTCCTCGCCGGACAGCACGCGGACCGGCTGCCCCACGCGCTCGCCGATCGCGGCGAGCACCTCGGGACCGTTGGTCGCGTCGCGCAGCGCCGACGTCGCCATGGGGAGCATCTCGTCGACCGCGGACTCGCGCGCGAGCGCCATCGCGTCGTCGACCGCGGCGAGCATCGCCGCGACGCCCTCGGGCGACAGCGACCCGTCCGGCCGGAGGTAGCGCATGATGCGCACGACCGTGCGCGCCCCCGCGGCCTGCACGGGGCGCGCCGCGTACGCGGCGTCCACGACGGCGAGGTGCACGGTGTTCGAGCCGATGTCGAGGACGCCCAGGCGCGTGGTGGTGCTCACGCGGCGAGCCTAGCGGCGCGGCGAGGGCCGCCGTCGGGCAGGTTGCCCGACGACGGCCCTCGTCCGGTGCGCGGACGCACCCGCGGTCACCTGCCGGTCAGTCGCAGGCCAGCGCGTCGTACGCCACGTCGACGCCGGACGTCGTGCCGTCCGCGGCGACGACCGTGACGGTCGCCGTCCCGGCCTCGACGGACGTGGCGCGCGTCGTGAACGACTGGTAGGCGTTCTTGCCCGGCTGCACGTGCCGGACCGTCCGCTCGCCGAACGGGGTCGTGAGCGTCACGTCGACCGGCGCGTCGGCCGTGCTCGTCGCGCGGACCGCGACGAACGCCCGGCCGCCGAGGCAGCGCGCGCTCGCCTCGACCGTGACCGGAGCGGGCGGGGCCACCTCGGAGACCGACGGGATGCGGTCGGCCGCGCCGGTGCCCCACGTGAGGCCCGCGCTCGTGTCGGACAGGTCGAAGTCGAGCGTGCCGCCGTCCTGCAGCGCCGCGACGTCGAGCCACGCGGCGGTGTGCGCGACGCCGTCGACCTCGAGGCCGGCGACGTAGCTCGGGAGCTTCTCGTTCGCGCCCGCCGCGTCGATGCGCAGGGTCGCCCCGGCGTCGGTCGTGAGCGTCGCGGCCTGCACCTTGGGCGCGTTGAGCGCGAGGATGCCCGATCCCGGCATGACCGGCTCGAAGCCGAGCGACGCCATGACGTACCAGGCGGCGAGGGTGCCCAGGTCGTCGTTCCCGACGCCGCCGCCCGGGGTGTCCGGGAAGCGGTTGAGGTTCGCGGCGAGCACGTCGTTCGTCTTCCACGGCTGGCCCACGTAGCCGTAGAGCCACGCGTTCGTGATCGTCGGCTCGTTGCCGGGGTTGTAGCGGATCGTCGTGTAGTACGAGCTGCCGCCCTTGGCCCACGTGCTGGGCGAGACGCCGGGGTTCGCGGCGAGCGCCGGCTGGTCGAAGTAGTAGTCGAGGCGCTCGACGAAGCCGTCCTCGCCGCCCATGACCTCCTGGAGGCCCGTGACGTCCTGCGGCACCATCCACTGGTACTGCCACGGCACGCCCTCGTGGAAGCCGGAGCGCGTGACGTCGGTCAGCTCGGGCAGCGTGACGAACTCGCCCGTGGGGCGCTTCGCGTTGACCATGCCCTGGAAGCCGCCCGAGAGCTCGACGTCCGGGTTCCACAGGTTGCGCCAGTTGCGACCCTTGTCGAGGAACGCCTGGCCGCCCTCGCGGCCCGTGCGCTCCGCCGCGGCACCGAGGCTCGCGTCGGCGAGCGCGAGCTCGAGCGTGGCCGAGCCGCCGTGGCGGTACTCCTCGAACTGGCCGCCGAGGCCGCCCTCGTTCTCGGGGTAGAACGGCACGTGGCCGTGCTCGGCGTAGAACTCGGTGCTGCGCCGGCCCACCGACGCGACGTCCGCCGGAGGCGTCGTCGTCGCGTTCTCCACGAGGTAGTCCCACAGCTCGTCGGCGATGTCGTCGGGGACGGTGCCGAGCGCGAAGTTCTCCGCGAGCCACGGCGTGACGGGATCGCCCGCCATGATGTTGGTCTCCAGCGCACCGAGCGACCAGCGCGGGAGCCAGCCGCCCTCGACGCGGTGCTGGTACATCGAGCGCACGATGTCCTGCGCGCGCTCGGGCAGCAGGAGCGCGTGCAGCGTCGCCTGCGTGCGGTACGTGTCCCAGAGCGAGAAGTTCTGGTAGTAGTCCCAGCCGTCGGCCTGGTGGACCTCGAGGTCCATGCCCCGGTACCGGCCGTCGACGTCGCTGCCGATCGTCGGGGACAGCAGGGTCTTGTAGAGCTGGGTGTAGAAGATGCGGCGCTGGTCGGGCGACGCCTCGATCGCGGCGCGGCCGAGCTCGGCGTTCCACGCGTCGCGCGCCTCCTCGCGCACGGCGTCGAACGCGACCTGACCGCCCTCGTCGGTGGCCTCCGCCGCGCGGTTGGCCCGCGCGCCGTCGACGCTCACGAACGACACGCCGACGCTCACCTCGACGTCGCGGTCGGTCGTGGTGTCGAACACCGCGACGGCGCCGTTGTTGCCGCCCGCGACCTCGCTCGACGTGGAGCCCGCGACGTAGCGCGCGTCGGTCCCCCACGTGCCGCTCGACGCGACCGGGCGGTCGAACGTCGCACTGAAGAAGTAGCGCTGCTTGTCCGGCGTGCCACCGCAGAAGCCGCCGTTGTCGACCCAGCCCTCGAGCGTGCGGTCGTCGACCCAAATCACCGAGCTCGCGCCGGCGTCGCGCAGCGTCTGCCCCACGTTGAACGACAGGTGCGACGTCGTCGAGGCGGGGAACGTGTAGCGGTGCGCGCCGACGCGCGTGGTCGCGGTGAGCTCGGCGTGCACGTCGTTCGCGAGGGTCACCTCGTAGTACCCGGCCGACGCGCGCTCGGTGCTCTTCTGGTCCTTGATCGCGATGAAGGAGCGCGACGTGCGCGGGGTCGCGCTCGTGTCCGGCGTGACGAGCAGCTCGCCCGCCGCGGGGCAGCCCGCGCTGTTCACGTGCCGGTGGCTGAAGCCCCACACGCGCCCGGCGTTCGTGCTGTACGACGTCGAGGCGTAGGAGTTCGTGTTGTCCGGGCTGAGCTGGACCATGCCGAACGGCACGGTCGCGCCCGGGTAGGCGTTGCCCTCGCTCTCGGTGCCGACGAACGGGTTGACCTCGAGCGTGAGGTCGTCGCCCGCGGCGGCGGTGACGGTGCCCTCGTCGGCGGGGGCGGCGCCCGCGGCGGCGGGCAGCAGCGTGCCCGGCGCGACGGCGAGCGCGAGCCCCGCGGCGAGCAGGGCGAGTCGTGGTCGTCTCATGCCATGTCCTCTTCGACGTGCGACCGGGCGTCGTCGCCCGGGGCGCCCGCCACTCTCTCCCGGCTATGACTGCGCTGTCAATTGCATGCCCCGGCGAACGACTCGGTCCTGCGAAGAGGGCGCAGAGCGCCGAACCGGAGGTGACTCGTCAGCGCCCGGCGGGCGCGGGGAGCGACTCCGGGCTCGGCGGCCGTGCGGTGCCCGACGCTTCGTCGGCGAGCGCCTGCGCGTCCGCGACGACCGCGCGTTCCTCCGCCTGCGCGGCCGCGACGGCCTCGGCGCGCGCCTCGACGATCGCGCGGTGCAGGGATCTCGTCGGCCTCGTCCGGCTCGACCGGGTCGCCGTCCGCCTCGCGCAGCCCGACGACGTCGGCCACCTCGAGCGCGATGCGCCGCTCCGCGTCGGCGAGCAGCGCGACGACCGCGGTGTCCGCAGCGCGGCCGAGCCGCGTCTCCTCGAACGCGCGCGTCGCGTCGTCGACGATCGCGCGCGCCTGCACGACGAGCTCCGACGCGATCGACGGCGAGTGCGCGGCGAGCGTCGCGAGGTCGTAGAGCAGCACGCCCTCGACGTCCGCGACGCGCGGGTCGACGTCGCGGTGCAGCGCGAGGTCGAGCACGACGGTCGGCCGGGCCGCGGGCTCGTCCCCGGCGCGGACCGCGGCGCGCTCGCGCGCCCGGACCACGGCGGCGGCGTCGAGCACGTGCTCGATGGCCTGCTC